>JAWCRX010000001.1:0-21796 GCA_038869035.1 Candidatus Woesearchaeota archaeon
CTGGTTTAACATATTCTGAATACATTTTTGGTGACATGTCAAATCCTGAAGCAAAAAAAAGAGAGCTTCTAGAAAACTATATTCCTTATTTTAAAGAGAGAGGCTATATTTGTACAATAGCACTTCCAGGCCCAATTTTAGTTGTGACAAATGATATGCCTTTCTAATTTCTAGTAACTTTTAAATATGAATTTCTTATCCTCGTTTTGTGAGGGGTGTTAAATATGAAACAGATCCTATTATTAATTGTTTTACTGTTATTCATGGTTGCTTGCACTCAACAACAGGCAGCTATCAAAGAACAATCCAATGTTTATAAAATAGGTGTTATGCTTCCTTCTACAGGTGATGTAGCTGTTCTTGGCCAGCCAATGATTGATGCTGTTAAAATGGCTGCTGACGAAATAAATGAAAAAGGAGGCATTAGAGGCAAAAAAATCGAGCTAGTAATTGAAGACTCAAAATGCAATCCCAAAGAAGCTTCAACAGCCGCTACAAAACTAACTTCTGTTGACAAAGTTGTTGCAATTGTTGGAGAGCTTTGCAGCTCAGCTACATTAGCAGCTGCCCCAATCTCTGAAGCTGCAAAAATTGTTCAAATATCTCCGGCTTCCTCAAACTACAAAATTTCTGAAGCTGGTGATTATATTTTCAGAACTTTTCCAAGTGACGCCTTACAAGGAGCAGAAGGAGCCAAATTAATAGTAAAACTTGGCTACAAAAAAGCTGCTTTCTTCCACATTAATAATGATTATGGTGTCGGCTTCAAGGAAGTCTTTACTAAAAACTTAGCAGAGCTTGGTGGAGAAGCTGTTGTTGTTGAGCAACACAATCAAGGGGATACAGACTTTAAAACTCAATTAACAAAAATAAAGAATTCAAAGCCAGATGCCCTTTATCTTGTAAGTCATCCTGCTGAAGGAGCGATTATAATGAAGCAACTAAAAGAACTTGGGATTAAAATTCCTGTTGTATCAAGTGAAGCATTAAAAGACGAGAGTTTTATTAAAAATGCAGGAGGAGCTGCAGAAGGGGTTATTTTGACATACCCGACTGTTGACATGACTTCTTCTGAATACAAAGAATTCGCTGAAGAATACAAAGAATACTATGGCAAAGAACCAGGTGCATTTGTGCCAGAAGCCTTTGACGCAGCAAATGTCTTGTTTAAAGCAATCGAAATGAGCGATGGAACATCAGAAGGCATCAAAAACGCTTTGTACAAAATCCAAGGCTACAAGGGCGCATCCGGAGAAATCTCTTTTGATGAAAAAGGCGACGTAAGCAAACCTTATAGTGTGTTTAAAGTGGAAAAAGGCAAATTCTTGGAAGTGACTGAATGAAACGATTGATTATTTTTTCTTTGTTTTTGCTATTAATGATAGCATGTGCTCCACAACAAGAACAGAAAGAAGACGTCATCCGGGTTGGCTTCATCTCACCATTAACTGGCCCAGCATCCCAATATGGTGAGCCAGCAATTAACGGAGCAAAACTCGCTTTAGAAGACATCAACAAAAAAGGCATCAATGGAAAAAAGCTTGAGCTAATTGTTGAAGATGGCAAATGCGATTCTAAAGAAGCAACAACAGTTGCAACAAAATTAATTACTCAAGACAATGTAAAAGTAATTCTCGGCGGCCATTGCTCCCCCGAATCATTGGCAATTGCTCCAATTGCAGAGCAAAACAAAGTAATTCTTTTTGCTTCTATGACAACTTCCCCAGATTATTCAAAGTCTGGAGACTACATTTTTAGAAATTCACCTGTCAACACAGAGGGCCAAGTTGTCGCTCGCGGAATGAATAATCTTAAAATAAAAACAGCTGCTGTTATTGTTCAGCAGACAAGCTATGCTTTGCCGATTCGTGATGCATTCCAGCAAACTTTTAATGGAAAAGTAGTTGCTTCTGAGGAATTCAAAGGCGATGAAGCTGATTTTAAAACACAATTGACAAAAATAAAAGCAAAAAACCCAGAAGCTGTCTTTATCATTGCTCAAGGAGTTGGCTCAGCTATTAATATAATGAAACAAATGAAGGAGCTTGGCATAAAATCAAAACGCTTTGGTGCAGCTGTCTTTGACACTCCTCAAATTGTTGAAGCCCTTGGAAAAGATGCAGATGGAATTATATTTGCAACACTTTATGCTGACGAATCTGATCCAGCAGTTGTTGATTTCAAAAAAAGATACAAAAAAGCATATGGTACAGAGCCACCTCTTCTGGCTCACACATTGGATGCAACTGCAGCCGTTTACATAATTGCAGAGGCATTAGAAGCTTGTGGAGAAAATCCAGAATGCATTAAAGTATTTCTTTATAATTATGATAACAAAAAAACATTAGCAGGTACAATTTCTATAGATGAAAACGGTGATGCAGACAAGCCATTCATATTAAAACAAATTAAAGATGGAAAAATAGAAATTTACTCCTCTTCTTGATTTCTTCTTTTGTCTCTTCTGTCAAAACCTGCTGTTGCAGCATCGAAAAATGTAAGTCCTGCACCAATAAGAAAACCAGCACTAAAACCATATCCTGCAATTGTAACAGTATAACTTATTGCCTGTGTTCTTAGAGTGGAGTCTTTTCCTAACCATTCCTTGTGATAAATTGCAGCTCCATAAAAACCCCCCGCCAATACAAGAGCAACACCTGTTGTTAACCCAGACGCTAATGCTCTCTCAAGCAAACTTGAAGAACAGCTTCTTTCAACCTTTGTCTCTATTCCTTCAATATTTTTCATGAAACGAATTTATTTGCATATGTTTTTAAATCTTAACATTTTTTGTTGATAAATGGGGATTGTTGCACAACTCATTGCTAATGGTTTAATTGCAGGAAGCATCTATGCTCTTGTTGCTGCTGGATTCTCATTAATCTTCTCAACAGTCAAATTTATCCATCTTGCTCATGGCGCAACTATAATTTCTTCCAGCTATGTTCTGTTTACTTTGTTCAACCTTTTTGGTTTAAACTTTTATTTTTCTTGCTTGTTCACAATTGCTTTCGCATCTTTTCTCGGCTTTGGAATGAACAGATTAGTCTACAAACCATTGCGACAAAGAAAATCAAGCAACCTGATTATTCTTATTGCAAGCATAGCTTTGCTTATTTTAATCGAGAGTATTATTCTGGCAGTCTATGGGGCAAATATCCGTACATTGTCATTTATTGAAATTCAAGAGGGATTGAACATTCTTGGTGCAACTGCTACTCCTCTTCAAATCATTATTTTCTTTGTTTCAATAATTTTACTCCTTCTTTTCTGGATATTTATGAAATATACTAAACTTGGAAAAGAGATGAGAGCAGTTGCAGACAATACAACAGTAGCAGGTGTTGTTGGAATAAACATAGAAAAAGTCTACGACTATTGCTTCATAATTGGTTCAGCAGTGGCTGGCATAGCTGCAATTTTAATTTCTTTAGAACAAAATATAGAAGCTACCCTTGGAACTTCTTTAATGATTAAAGGATTTACAGGAGCAGTTATTGGCGGGATTAATTCAGTTCCTGGTTCAATTCTGGGAAGCTATTTGCTTGGTCTGATTGAAAACTTTGGAATTTGGTATCTGCCATCTGGCTACAAAGATGCAATTGCATTCTTGCTTTTGTTCCTCTTTTTATTGTTTAAGCCAGAGGGAATTTTAGGAATAAGAAAAGGTGTCAAGCAATGATTAACCCATACATCATTCATTTGCTAATCATGATTTGTATTTTTATAATTCTTTCAACTTCTCTTAATTTAGCAATGGGCTTCACTGGTCTAATGAATCTTAGTCATGTTGCATTCTTTGGAATTGGAGCTTATACTTCTGCACTACTAACTTTTGCAGGAATTCCATTTTGGGCAGCCTTTATTTCAGCAGGATTAGTTGCAGCTTTGTTCGGATTCTTATTATCAATTCCAACTGCCCGTTTGAAAGGAGACTATCTTGCATTGGCAACTCTTGGATTTGCATTCATCACACATTCAATTTTACTTAATTGGACATGGTTAACTCGTGGCCCCCTTGGTCTGCCAGGTATTTACAAGCCCTTTATAAACAACACAGAATACTTAATTTTTGCAGCAATAGTTGCATTAATTTCTATTTTTATTATCTGGCGAATAACTCGCAGTCAATTTGGAAAAATGTTAGAGGCTGTTAGGGATGACGAAATCAGTGCATCTGTAATTGGGAAAAACATCTTCAAAGCAAAAGCAATTGCAATGGCTGTTTCAGCATTTTTTGCCGGAATTGCAGGAAGCTTATTTGCCCATTACATTACATTTATTGATCCAAGCTCTTTCTTGTTAAGTGAACTTGTCCTTGTTTTGACAATTGTGATTATTGGTGGCCTTGCATCAAATAGAGGAGTAATATTAGCAGCAATAATTATCATCTTATTGCCAGAGCCATTAAGATTTCTTTCATTGCCAAGCTCATTAGTTGGTCCTCTTCGTCAGCTAATCTATGCACTTATCTTGCTGTTCATTATACTTTATCGTCCAAAAGGTTTTTTTGGCAAGGTGGAACTATGATTTTAACAATACAAAATGTTTCCAAGCATTTTGGCGGAGTAAAAGCAGTAAACAAATGCAGCTTTAAAATCAAAGAAGGCCAAATCACGGCTTTGATTGGCCCAAATGGTGCTGGAAAGACAACATTATTTGATATAATCTCAGGATTTTTGCAATCAGATTCAGGAGCAATTTATTGCTGCGGAAAAAATGAGATAACAAATTTAAAGCCACATCAGATTGCAAATCTTGGAGTAGGAAGGACTTTCCAGCAAACAAGATTATTTAATAATCTAACAATTCAAGAAAATTTATTGCTTGCTATAGATAATGAAAACACAAAATTCTGGAAAAATTTATTCCTTCTAAACAGAGTTACTAAAGAAAAGATAAAAAAAGTCCATGAAACACTAAAATTAGTCAATTTGCACGAACATACAAACAAAAAGTGCTTAAATCTTTCCTATGGCCAGCAAAAATTGGTTGAAATTGCCCGTATTCTTATAAAATCACATAAATTAATTTTGCTTGATGAACCAGTCGCAGGAGTAAATCCAAAAATACGCCAAGATATAAAATATCTGTTGAGAGAATTGAAAAAACAAAATCAAACAATTCTTTTGATTGAGCATGATATGAATTTTGTTATGGACATAGCAGATCATATTATTGTCATGGATGAAGGCAAAGTCATTGCTCAAGGAAATCCAAAACAAATTCAAAAGAACAAGAAGGTGCTTGAAGCATACTTAGGAGCATAATGTTACAAATAAAAAATTTAGAAGCAGGATATGGAAACATTAGAGTATTGAAAGGAGCAAGCATAACTATAAAACCTTGCGAAACAGTCGCTCTAGTTGGACCAAATGGTGCGGGAAAATCTACTGTGTTAAAGGCAATTTTTAACATTAATGATGTTTACTCAGGCAAAATCCTCTTTAAAGGCAAAAACATTACAAAAATTCCAACTCACGAGCTTATAGAGCTTGGAATTTCTTATGTTCCTCAAGGAAGACTTATTTTCTCAACAATGACTGTAAAAGAAAATTTGGAAATGGGAGTTCACTTACTAAAAGACAAAGATCTCATAAAGAAAAACATGCAGGAAATATTTAAAAAATTTCCAATTTTGAAAGAAAAGCAACAGGAATATGCATTCACTTTGTCAGGTGGCCAGCAACAAATGCTTGCAATAGCTCGTGCTTTAATGCAAACTCCTCAAATTTTATTGTTAGATGAGCCTTCTCTTGGTTTATCGCCAATTGCTACTAAAGAGATATTCAAAAAAATTGTTGAGATAAATAAAGAAGGCACAGCAATCTTAATTGTGGAGCAAAACGCAAAGCAGGCAATTGCCATTGCAGACAAAACCTATGTCCTCGAACAAGGAAAGATAGCATTAAAAGGCGGAAAGAATATAATTAAAAACAAAAAAATTAAATCGATTTATTTAGGTGGCGAATAGTTTGAAATATCTTATATGAACTTTAAAAAATTCTCTTATGTAAAAAATTATATCTGCAAAAAATGTAACTATCTAAAATTTGCACGCATAACTCATGAAAAGGCTTAAATTGTGGTAAAAATTCTTCCAACCATGCAAATAGGCAACATAACTTTGCAAAACAAATTTATACTCTCTCCAATGGTTTCAGTTACCTGTGGTCCTTTCAGAAAGCTCTGCAAAGAATATGGTGCTGCTCTTACAACCCCAGAAATGATTTCTTCTGAAGCATTAATCCGCGACAATGAAACCACTTCAAAAATGGTTGACAGGATGGACAATGAAAACCCTTTTTGCATACAATTATTTGGCTCAAATCCAGAAACAATTTATCAGGCAGCTTTAAAATTAGAAAATTCTTGTGACCTAATTGACGTTAATTTAGGTTGTCCTGCTCCCCCAATTACAAATCAAGGCTGTGGAGCAGCCCTTTTGGAAAAACCCCAGTTTTTGAAAGAATTGTTTTCAAAATTAACTACAATAAACAAACCCATAACTGCAAAAATGCGTCTCGGAGTGAAATCTTCACAAAACTGCGTCAAGACAGCAAAATTGCTTGAAGGTTGTGGGATAGCTGCCTTATCTGTCCATGGCAGAACAGCTGTCCAAAACTACACTGGCAAAGCAGACTACAAAGCCATTCGTGAAATAAAAGAAGCATTATCAATCCCAGTAATTGGCAATGGAGATGTTTTCAAGCCAGAAGACGCAGAAAAACTTTTTAAAGAAACAAACTGCGATGGGATTTTGCTTGCTCGAGGAGCAATTGGAAACCCTTTCATTTTCAAACAACTAATTGATTATTTTGAAACTGGAGCTTACCAACTTCCTACAAATGAGGAAAAAATTGAAGCATTCTTACGCTTCTTCGAATATGCAAAAGACAATCAAAACCTTTCCACAATAAAAGCACATGCAGCTTACTTCACAAAAGGAATAAAAGGCGGTGCACAAATAAGGAGTTCTTTATCAAAGACAAAATCAACTCAAGAAATTCTGGAAATATTTACTCCATTTGTCGAGCAATAGTTTTTTAAACGAAGCGACTACTTTCTCATCTATGAGTAATGAGTTCAATAAGATAGCTAAAAAATGGCAGAAGAAATGGGAAGAAGACAAGGTATTTGTTGTAAACGAGGATTCAACTAAGCCAAAATGTTATGTTCTCGAGATGTTTCCCTATCCTTCTGGTTCTGGCTTACACATGGGTCACGTAAAGAACTACACTATAGGTGATATATATGCAAGATACAAAAGAATGAACAATTTTAATGTTCTTTATCCAATGGGCTATGATTCTTTTGGTTTGCCAGCTGAAAATGCAGCAATAAAGGAAAAAACTCATCCAAGAATATTTACTAGAAAATGCATTGCAACATTTGAAAATCAGATGCACAGACTTGGATTGTCATATGACTGGACAAGAAGAATTTCAACATGCGAGTCAGATTATTACAAATGGAATCAATGGTTATTTCTGGATTTGTATGAGAATGGTCTTGTTTATAGAAAAAAAGCTCCAATTAACTGGTGTCCTGACTGTAAAACTGTTCTGGCAAATGAGCAAGTAAATGAAGGAGAATGCTGGAGATGCCACAGCAAAGTAGAAATAAAAGATTTAGAACAATGGTTCATTAAAATAACAAAATATGCAGAGGAGTTGCTAAATGATATTGATATTCTTCAAGGATGGCCAGAAAGAATTAAAATAATGCAGCGAAACTGGATTGGCAAAAGTTCTGGTACATTAGTTAATTTCAAATTAGAAAATAATGAACTGCTTCCAATTTTCACAACAAGACCAGATACTTTGTTTGGAGTTACATTCATGGCAATTGCTCCAGAGCATCCTTAGTAATAGAAATGATAAAAGGCCAAAAAAATGAAAAAGAAATTAGAGATTTTATCAACAAGGTTGTTATTCAGGAAAAATTCACAAGAGCAGCAGAAGATACAGAAAAAGAAGGGATATTTCTTGGCAAATATGCAATAAATCCAGTGAACGGAGATAAAGTTCCTATTTACGTTGCCAATTTTGTTCTAATGGATTATGGAACAGGAGCAATTATGGCAGTTCCCTGTCATGACCAGAGGGATTTTGAGTTTGCCAAAAAATATAACATTCCACTAAAGCTTGTTATTCAGCCAGAAGAATATGAAATAAATCCAGAAACAATGTCTAGAGCGTTTGTTGAAGATGGCTATTTAATTAATTCAGCTCAATTTTCCGGTATGAAGAACAAAGATGCAATCGAATCAATAAATAATTGGCTTGAAAAAGAAGGAAAAGGCAAAACTACAACACAATACAAGATGAGGGACTGGCTTGTTTCCAGACAAAGATATTGGGGAACTCCGATTCCATTCATACATTGCAACAAATGTGGGGTTGTTCCTGTTCCCAGAAATAAACTTCCTGTTCTGCTTCCTGAAAAAGTAGAATTTACAGGAGAAGGAAATCCTCTTGCAGGGTCAAAAGAATTTGTTGATACCAAATGTCCAAAATGTCATCAAAGTGCAAAAAGAGAAACTGATACAATGGACACTTTTTTTGATTCTTCATGGTATTTCTTCCGCTATTGTTCCCCAAAAGAAAATAAATCTCCTTTTGATAAGAAAAGAGCAAGTTATTGGATGCCAGTTGACCAATATATTGGAGGAGCAGAACATGCAGTTATGCATTTGCTTTATTCAAGATTCTTTACTAAAGCACTAAGAGATTTGGGATATACAAATATTTCTGAAGCTACTCCTATATTGTTTAACCAAGGAATGCTTCACAAAAATGGCTTTGTGATGAGCAAAAGTAGAGGGAATGTAGTTACACAAGAACAAATAGAAGAAACTTATGGAATAGATACTGCAAGAGTTTTCCTTAATTTTATTGCCTTGCCTGACAAGGATGTTGAATGGACTGAAGAAGGAATAGAAGGAAGCTATCGTTTCATAAACAAATTCTACAATTTGCTTTTAGATAATATCAAAAAATCTGTAGAAAGCAATTTTATAGATGAATCTTTGTCAAACAAAGATAAACAGATTATTTCTAAGGTAAATAAATCAATAAAGGAAGTCACAGAAGCAATAGAAACTTTCAGATATCCTGTAGCACTTACTTCAATAATGATGCTTACTAATAGATTACAAAGATACATCTCAGAAAATCCAAATCCTCAAGTATTACATTTTGCATTTAGAAGTTTGATATTGATATTTTCCCCTTTTGCTCCCCATATTTGTGAAGAACTTTGGGAGAAAATGGGCCACAAAAGCTACGTTTCTCTAGCTTCATGGCCAAAATACGATGACAGCAAAATTGATGACAAGGCAGAATATCTTGAAGACTTAATCTCAGATGTAATTGCAGATATTCATCAAGTTCTAAAACTAACAAACATGAAAAAACCAAAAGAAATATTTTTGTTTGTTGCAGATTCATGGAAATATGACTTTGCAAAATTCTTGAAAGACAAATTAAAGCAAACCTTTGACCAAAAAGCAATCCAAACTGATTTAATGAAATCTGATTTGAAGAAATATGGTCAAGAAATCATAAAATTATTGCCAAAATACCTTAAAGACACATCAAAATTGCCTCGCGAAATAATATCACAGGAAGAAGAAATCAAAACATTACAGAATTCGCTTGAATTTTTATCAAAAGAATTTAGCTGCCCAGTTGTCGTGTACAAAGCAGAAGAAAGCAATGAACAAAAAGCAAAGCAAGCATTGCCTGGCAAACCAGCAATCGTGATAAAATAGAAGTGCAGGCACGCCTGACAGTGGGACATTATGACCAAACCAGCTACCTCCTATCTTTCTCCATACCGCTTCCCTTAAGACACCTAAGCAAAAAGTTAGTGCTGCTTCCTTCCGGACCTGACACGGTTTCTCTAAGCAAAAGCCCCTAAGGACAGTACATCAACGTCCAATAGGAGACTGGACTCAACCATAATGTCCGCCCATCAAGCTTCAACTCCGTGTAAAGCGTGTTCACGGTAACAGGAAAACGCTACCTTCCCAGTCTAGCCTGCAGAGAATTATAATCTGAATTGTTTTTTAAACATTGCTTTCTAGTTGACTGTATTAGGACATACTTTTAGAAGTGCTTCCAATTCATCTTCAGCACCTTCAAGATCTTTTCTTTCCTCATCTTTTTTCTCTCTTGCAGAATCAAGTTTGCTTCTTATTGCATCAATTTTTTCTTTGTTATTTACTTCTTTTGCCTTAGATAACTCTTGTTCAAGTGCTTTAACATTTGCTACTTCTTCTTCATACTCAGCAGTTTTTTCCCTGACATTTTTTCTTGCTTCTTTCATATCAATTTCACAATCACCAGAATAAACTCCCTGAAGAATTGAAGTAGATGTTTTTTCTTTTACTCCACATTCAGTTTCCTTTGCTTGCAATTCTTTTTCTCTGTCTAAAATTTCGGATTTTGCTTCATCATAAGAACTTTTTACATTATTGTATTCTTCCTGTGCAGCATCTACTTCCTCTTCATGACTATTATTTGCTTTCAAATCTGTCAAATGCTTTTTTTTGTCGTCCATTTTTATCCTTAATTTATCCAATCCAAGCTTCAAACTTTCTACAGAATTTTTTAGTTTATTTATTTGATCTTGACAAAGTGGAGAAATTGATTTAGTTTCTTGAGTTATTTGTTGTACAGGAGTTTCTTCTTTAGCAACTTCTTTAGTTTCATTTGGTAATCCTAAAAACTCTCTGTCACTAAGCACTTTTGGCCCTGATTTGCTTTGATCTGATATCTTATATTCTTGCTCACATCCAATTATCAAAATCACTGTCAAAATTACAATCAAATATCTTGCTTTCATAAGCGAGAAGAGAATTTTTTTCCTTTTATAAACTATAGTGCTAAAATAATTAGATGGCCAACAAAGCAACCTATCAATATAAAAGGCATTGCAGGATAAAATCTATCTTTTTTTGCAAGAAATAATAATGCACCAAGGGCAATGGTTGTTGTAATTGGAATTAAAGAAGCAACCAAAAATCCAACTTTTTTCATCACAACTCCTTCAAACAATAAAGGAAATGCAATATCTCCTCCACCCAAAACTGCATTTTTGGGGACAAGCTCAACCTTTTTTGCGAATTTTAATTCAACTGCTTTCTTAGGCTCTATTCTTTTGTATGGAATAAATATCCCGGCAAAAGTCTGAGTTTTAGACTGAAACTTTGCGATTGTTACCATGTGCTTGCTTTTCCATACAGCATACATGTCATAAACAGAAATTACTAATAGCAAAATAATTGCACTCCACAAATTCATCACAGGTACAAAAATTGCTGCAATCCCGCCATAAATAAAAATTTCAGTAATGTTGTGGACTAAAATATTTGGTTTATACACTTTGAATATTCCTGATAAAAAAGAAAGTATAAAAGCGATAAATTGAGGCATCATTGCAGCAAAGCTAATAGTTAATGTCAACACAACCGCAGCAAAATACCACAATTTCCATATGTTAATTTTTGCGTATTTTATTATTATCAACGCAATTACTGAACTAATTATTACTGCAATAGTGATGTAAAGCCATGAATTCTGTTCTTCTACTTCCGGCCTTTCTATATTGTATGGAAGTTCTTTGTAGACAACAACTTCTAATTCCCCAGTTTCCTCTCTTACTTGCTCTGTTTTTTCTATATCAACATACTTAGAAACAATATACAATCCGGCTATTTGAGAAGTGAAAAATACTAAAAGTAATATCGTTGTGATTAATATGGTGTGTTTCATATCATCTAACCATTAATTAGCTATTTAAATCTCACCAAAATCCTCTCTTCATGCTTGTTCATTCAGTAGAAGTCAGGGTATTTTGTAAAGAGGATGAAGATTGTTATCAGATTGTCAATGCTTTGGAAAAACTAATTCCTTTTGGCTTAGAAAAAGAAAAATTGTCGATCAAGAAAGAAAAAGTTTATGGTTTTAACGAAAAGGAGATCTCAATTTTTTCCTTAAAACTTCAAAAGAAGGGTCAAATAAGACAATTTCTTTCTTATTTGTTAAGTAGACTACAAAAGAGCAAATCCAACTTCTACTACGCCAAAAAGAATCCCGCTTAGATGAAGAGTTATTTTTCTACATTCGTCTTGAGAAAAAACCATTGCTTGAAAACAAATTTTACATAACAGATGGCGGAGATTGCTTTCACATCAAACTAAGAATTGCAGCTTTTCCAGCAAACAAGGAAAGTGCTCTCAGAGTCATAGACAACATTTTTATAATGCAAAAAGAGCCATAACTTATGGCTAATTTTACAGTTACGCCTTGGGAAGTAAAAGGAGAAATTGATTATGATAAATTAATCCACCAATTTGGCACTCAAAAAATAGATGACAAGCTAAAAAAACGCCTTGAAAAATACGGCAAACTTAATGTAATGTTCAGAAGAAACTTCTATTATTCTCACCGCGATCTAAACCTTGTCTTAGATGATTATGACAAAAAGAAAGGATTTTTTCTTTACACAGGAAGAGCTCCTTCTGGACCGATGCATGTCGGCCATTTAATGTCTTTTCACATTACTAAATGGTTTCAGGATAATTTTGTAGTAAATGTTTATATCCAAATCCCTGACGAAGAAAAATTTCTCTTCAAAAAAGACCTTTCTCTAAAAGATATTGATAAATGGACCAGTGACAATATCCTTCACATAATTGCTGTTGGATTTGACCCAGATAAAACATTTATTTTCCAAAATCGTGAATTTATTTCTCATCTTTTTGATCCTGCACTTTTAATTGCAAAGAAAACAACTTACTCAACAGGAAAAGCAGTTTTTGGCTTTACAAACGAAACAAACATTGGGGCTATTTTTTATCCAGCATTGCAAATTGTTCCAACTTTGTTTGAGAAAAAACGTTGCTTGATTCCTTGTGCAATTGATCAGGATCCTTATTGGAGAATTCAAAGAGATATTGCAGAATCGCTTGGCTATTCTAAAACAGCTGTCATTCATTCAAAATTCCTTTCTCCTCTTGCTGGTCTTGGAAAAATGTCGACATCTGAAGAGTCTACAGCAATCTGGCTAAGTGATTCTCCTTCGGCAATAAAACAAAAAGTAATGAAGTATGCATTTTCTGGGGGAAGAACAACTGTTGAAGAACATAGAAAACTAGGAGGAAATCCTGATATAGATGTAAGCTTCCAATGGCTTTCAGCATTTTTTGAAGAAAATGATGATAAAGTAAAAGAAATTTACAATGATTATAAAAAAGGCCATCTATTAACAGGAGAACTAAAGCAATTACTTGTAAATAATCTGTCAAAATTTTTAACAGAACATCAAAAAAGAAAACAAAAAGCCCAATCTTTGTTGGATAAATTTAAATATCAAGGAAAGCTAGCAAAGAGCATGTGGAAATGGAGGTTTGAGTAATGGCCAAGAAAAAAGGTAAAACAAAAAAACCAAGAAAATTTCGATTTGTTCCTCTTAAAGGAACAGTAATGGCTACTTCAATAATTGGATTAATGTTCACAATTTTTTACTGGGATAAGCTTGGCATTGACTGGGGAACTGCTTTCTTTGTTGTCTTTTTGGCAATATTTATTGCAACATTACTTGCAGTGCACAAAGCACCTTTAATGGAATAATTAGAACCCCAACAACTTCTTTTCTTCTTTTATTGCTGTTGGACTTCCACCGCCATGCCATGTAAATCTTGGCCTGACTTTAATTGGGAAAATTCTTTCATTAACGTCATCAAACACCAATGCTGAGCCTTTTGCTTTAGGCAAATTATCTAGTTGTCTGTCCAATCCTTCTCTCATATAACTCTGCATTAACATTCCAAGTGCATCGACATCTAATTTTGCCGTCAATTGATGCGAAATTACTATGTCTGCTTGTGTCATGACATCTGTATGAATTTTTCCTGGCTGTTGTGACGCTAAAATAAGTGAAATTCCTGGCTGTCTTCCTTCTCTTAATATTGTAACCAAAGCGCTAGTTGCAGCTGTTTTTCCTTTATTAGGCAAAACTTCGTGTGCTTCATCAAGCACAACCCAGACTAATGGCTCTTCTTGTTTTTTTTCCATTGGCTCTCCAAAATAATGAAGTGCACTTTCAACTGCTTTGTACTCTTCTCCTTTTCTTGCAACCATTCTTTTTGTAAACAATTTTTGGCAAACTAATCCAATTACCAGAGCTTTTATTGCCCAGCTTCCTCCCATTGCTGAATAAGCAGAAACATCTAAGATAGAAACTTTTCCTGCACTTATCAAATTCTCAATAGAAGTTGCTTTTTCAGAAAACAATCCCCACTGTTCTGTTTTTATGAATTGTGCAGCCAATAAATCTCTGTCGTGTTTTTCAGATTCTTGATCTCCTTTTATATAATCAACAATTTCTTCTATTCCATAATCTCCTTTTTTTCTTAGCTCTCCAATAGTTCTTTCCAATAAAACTCCTGCTGGAGAATTTATTTCAATCGAAAATGCCAAACACCAGTCTTCTGCATTTAATTCACTTGGCTTAATGTAAAAAGGATAGTCTGTTGGAATTCCTTGTTCTTTAAACTGATCAAAAAATCCTCCCGGAGTAAAAATTGTAATATCTAATGCTTTGCTTTCAAATCCCCACTCTTTCAGCATTTCTTCCTCTTTATGATTTGGATATTTCATCGTCCAATAAATTCCCATTGTGTCAAGAATTAACATCGACAAGTTTTGTTTAATGCTTGGATCAGCATTAGCAAGCCCTTCAGCAATTGCCCCCATTGTATAGCTCTTGCCAGACCCTCTTTTTCCACAAATAAAAACAACATGAGCTCCTGAAATATCCATATAAACTTCGTTTGCTAGAGAAGTAGTCTGCCCCATCTTTACATATTGCTTTCCAAGAAGAATCGTTCCTTTAGTTCCAAATTTCTCTCTGTCTTTTGCGTTTCTTCCAACTATAATTTCATACATGCAATTTTTTCATTTTTGCTTGATATAAACCTTTTGTGAGCAGCGTATAAACTGTGGAGTGAGAAAAACCGCAACATTTATTAATCATGTTTCAAGCCAGACTTTTAATGTTATTAAAAAAAAATTACAATATCATGATTCTTTCAGTTATTTTTGTTATATTTTTATTGGCTTTAGTCTATTTTACTATGTCACTTAAACATGACGTTCTTGCATCTGTTAACGGCGAAGCAATAACAAGCAGAGATGTTCAGGTTCATCTTGCATTTTATCCTCCTTCAGCAATGAAAACTATATCAAAACCACAAGTTATGGAGGAATTAGTGAGAAGAAAATTGCTTCTTCAACAAGCAAGAAAAGAGAACATTCAAGTTTCAACTAAAGAAACAAACAAATTTATCATACAAAAACTTCAAGAGCTTGATGTACCTTATTCTTATTTCTTGAATCAGTTAAATGAGTCAGGAATAACTCATGATGAAGCAATCAAAACTTATACAGAGCAATTAACTCTTCAAAAATTTATTGAACAAAAAGACTTTCTTAATGTAAATGTAACGGATGACGAAGTTAGAGAATATTACAACAAAAACAAGAATTTGTTTATGACCCCTAAATTAGTTCGTTTTAGCATGATAACTGTTCAAGATAAAACTCTTGCAAAAGAAATAAGAGACAGGGCAAAAAAAGGAGAAAACTTTGCTTCTCTTGTAAAACAATATGGAACTGAAAAAGAAAAACAAAGCTCAGGAGACTATGGTTATATGACTTATGAACAAATTCCTATGGGTCTAAATCAATTAATTTTCAATTTAGATGTTGGCAAAATAGATCCTGGCTTGCCAAGCACCCCTCTTGGCTACCATATTGTAAAAGTAACAGATATAATTAATCCAGAACAAAGAACATTTGAAGATGTTAAAGGAATGATAAAAAAAGCTCTTATTTTGAATAAACAAAAAGAAAATCTTGATATTTATGTTACACAATTAAAGCAATCTTCTATTGTGGAAATTCATGACAAGGAATATGAGCAAAAAGCAACAACAGAACATCTAAAATGTTTGAAAGAAAACAATATTGATGAGAATTCAGTTGTATTTTATTTTTCTGACAATTGTTCTTATTGTGAAAAAATGGAAGAAATTGTTTTTAACTTAGAAGACAAAGGATTTAACTTTGTCAAAGTTCGCCATCAAGGCCCTAAATTAGATGATTTACAAGCCTGCTTCTCTGACATTGTCACAGGCAAAGTTCCTCAATTCATCTGTGCGTCAACAAAAGCCACAATCTTTGGCGAACAAACAGAACAACAGCTGAAGGATTTCGCATTGGAATGTTATCTTGGCTAATGAGTAAGAAGAATTTCTTTTTTTAACTTCTCCTTCAAAAATTAACAAGAGCAAATATGTGGGCGGCAAACACACTCCTCTTAATTTCATCACAAAAGGCCTTTTAGAAAGATACAGGATGACCCATCAAGGCCAAAAGATTCTAGAAACACCTTAAAAAAATAAAAAAATCTTACAGCTCAGCAGCCGTAAGTATTGTGACTTTTGTTTCTGTCGGCTGCACTTGAGTATCCATGCCTACAAGGAAACTTACATTTCCTCTTGATGCTGAATATGCCAATTCCTTGTCTATTGATCCATCAAGTACAACTGCATAAACACCAGATGTCAAACTATTCAATGTTGTCTGAAGCTCAGTTACAGGAACCTTGCCAAGCAAGTTTAGCTTGTTGTCAAGGATATGAGCCCCTCTTGTTCCTACAAGATCTTCTAACTCGCTTTTAAATTTCTTTTTCTCGTCTGGAGTTGCTACCTTTTTCTGAGAAACTGCTGGTTTATACTCAGTTCTTGGCTGAGGATAAGATTGATAAGATCTTGTTTCTCTTACAGGCTCTCTTTGCTGCGTCCTTATCTGTTGTCTCACTCCAGGAATTCTTTCTGAAGTATCAACGTTTGTCAAATCCAGTTTTGCTTGTTCAGCAGTAATTCTGCTTCTCAAAGCTTTGTGAATTTCTTTTTGTGTTATTTCCTCAACTTCTTTTCCATGAGGAGCTTGTGTTACAAAGTCAATTTCTGCAACAGCAAGAAGTTCTTTCAATATTAAGTTTCCTCCTCTGTCTCCGTCAACAAAAGCTGTTACGGTTTTTTTGCTGCAAAGATCAATTATTGTTTGTGGAATTGATGTTCCATTAATTGCTATGGCATTTTTGAAGCCATATTTTAGCAAATTAACAACATCTGCTCTTCCTTCAACAACAATAATTTCATCACCTTCATCTATCCCAGGACCTGCAGGCAGTCTGTCTTTTCCATAGTCAATAACTTCCATCGTTCTTACAGAGTTAATAACTTCTTCTGCAAGCTCTTGTGAATCTGGCAAAACATTTTCCATCATTTGTCTTAAAAGTTGTTTAGCTCTTTCAATAACTTGAGTCCTTCTGGAAACTCTGACATCTTCTATTTTTTCAACTTCTATTTTAGCATTGCATGGACCAATTCTTTGGATTATTTCCAAAGCAGCTGCTACAATTGAAGTTTCTGCCTTGTCCAAAGAAGAAGGAATAATTATTACTCCACCGGTTTTTCCACTTCTGGTATCTGTATTAACCTCAATTCTTCCTATCTTTCCTGAGCGTTGGAGCTCTCTTAATTCTAATTCTTCTCCCAATAAACCTTCTGTTTGGCCAAAGATTGCGCCAATTACATCTGGCCTGTCTACAACTCCATCAATGTTGATTTTTGAGTGTATAATGTACTTAGCTGTTACTGGGCTTATTTTACCCATGTTAATCATCCTCCTGTTTTTGCAAGAAAAAGCTCTATCTAATTATGTCTAACATCTTCAACATACAAATGTTTTAAATGTTGAGTGAACATATGATAGTGCTCTAGAACAAGCTTTTTATTAATATGCAAACTCTTTGTCCCTCTGTTCTGACTTGAGTGAATATGAACATGATGAGCTTGTTCTTCTCTTGCTTTTTTTTATTAATTATGAAGTGATATTGATGCCCGAGTTACTAACCCCTGCGTTCATAGCTTGGCTTTGCCGTGAGCTCCCGAAGGTACTCTCGTATCGGGCTGAACATGCAATTGTGTCTCTAGCTCATTGCCAGTCTACAAGACCAGCTTGCAAAAGGACCCACCTGCATTTTGAAAGGTAATTTGTTGTTTTATATAAACTTTTGCAACATAAACTACTACTATTTTGTAAAAATAAGCTATGAATCCTTATGGATCCATAGCCCAAAAGAGGTGTTTAGATATGCTGTTATCAATCAGAGACGCATAACCCCTATATAAAGCTTTTGTTTTTTTAACTACTAGAGAATGGTAAAATAACAGGAAATTATAAATAAAAGCATATATTGACTATCCTGCGATAAAGCCTCTTTATTCAGCTCTTGACGAAGCAATCATTTCTATTTGGCCAAGTGTTAAGATATCGACATCTTGGAACTGAAGTAATAAGAGATCGTACAGAAAGAATAATTAGAATTTCAGATTCTTTCAGAATATCTTCCTCTTCCAGACAATTCAGAAGTATTCCTTTCACTCCAAGGAAAGGCAGCTGCCTATTTTGATGACTTCAAGGACTTTGATTTAGACAGAGGAAGAGGACAAGGTTATCAAAATCAATTGATGAAAAGACAACTGCTTAGAGGATTCTTCGATCATACTTTTGAATCGATAAAATTACTTTCGTCAGAAGAAAGAAGAATGCATTATTCATTCCTTATGTTAGCAGGACTTTATCAACTAAGAGAACTTATTGGAATAAAAGAAAGAACTTAGAAATAATCTCTTATGTAATGCTTTGTTTCTTCATGGATTAGCCACGCCAGTAGAATTATCGCATCTAATCCAGCAGCCACATTAGGATCAGTTATCCATCGTGGGCAAAAGCCAATCTGAGCAATTAATGGAATCCAAGAAATAGTTTCACTTCCACTTATTGAGCAATCCAAAATAACATGCATCAGCCATCCAACAGAAAGCATAGCAAAAAACAAAGTAGTTTGTTTTCTCGTGAATTTAAAGTAATTCATTTTAGGATGGAAATGAATGACGATGGCAATTAAAGCAAACAACGCTGCCCAAACAACAGCGTGAGTGTAAGTTCTGTGTAGCCAAACTGATGTTGAATTAAAAAAACTTACAAACCAACTCAAAGGAACATCTGCATCAGGCAACAATCCTGCAATTCCAGCAATCAAAACATAAGCCCTTGAAAAAGAATTCTTTGCAACATAATGCCTATACAAATCAACTAATACAATAGTCAATATCACATGCGTTACAGCTAAAGGTATAATTTCTTGCTGTTTTTGTTGCTTTTAATTATTGTGCTTTAATCAGTACAGTAAAAATTGCCAGCATACACATACTTACACCATTCTTCATGGTTGAATGGCACTTCTCTTGATCTTATATGAACTACTTTTGCTTGTTGTAAATCTTTGCAGGTTGCCTCAAGAAGTGAATCTTCCATGAAATTTTTTCTTCTTTCATTCAATGCATATTCCGTCATTTTTGCCTCCAAGAGAAACATCTAATAGTCTACTAAGGGGCCATACAGAACAATTTAGAACTTTATGGCCCAAGCAATTTATGCTAAGACCAATAGAATTTTATCTATGACAATCTTCTTTAATTTAATCATCATAGATATGTTTCTCATACAAATGAATATTTTGTAGGCTATTTAAATTTTGCTTTCTCTCAACAAAAAACCGCTATTCTTAAAAAGCAAAAAAATTCTTCGTCGAATGCAAATAGTTTATCCTCATAATTTAGGAAGAGAAGAATCATACAAGAGAATAGACGCTTTTCTTGAAGAATTATAGCAAAAATATTGGAACAAAGCACATGATACAATGACTTTTAGTTTAGAAATTAAAGGATTTAATATAAGTGGCAACGTTCACGTTTTGGATAAAAGCGTAACTTTAGAAGGAAATATTCCATTTTTAGCAAGACCTTTTCAACCCAAAATTGAGGCAGCAATAAATGAGGAGTTAGAAAACTTCTTTCTTAAGCTAACTTTATATAACAAATTCTAATTCTATTTTCTATGCCTAGAAAATCCTGGAAAACAAAGGAAGAATGGAAGACTTATGGAAACGTATTTGACCAATTTACTCTGCGAACTTTATTCAAATTATCTGGCCAGGGGCATTTTGAAGAGCTAAAAAGTCCGGTTTCAGTTGGAAAAGAAAGCAACGTTTTCTCTGCAACAAGAGGCAATGAAAAAATAATTGCAAAAATTTATCGTATTGAAACCTGCGATTTCAACAGAATGTATGACTACATTAAATATGATCCCCGTTTCCAGCTAAAAAGGGTGAAAAGACAGATTATTTTTTCATGGGTTCAAAGGGAATTTAGAAACTTGTATCTTGCAAGAAAGGCAGGAGTAAGAGTGCCAACACCAATTGCTTATTTAAATAACATTTTATTGGAAGAATTTATTGGTGATGAAAATCCAGCCCCTAAATTAAAAGACACTCTTCCAGAAAATCCAGAAAAATTCTTTAATGAAATTGTAAAATTCATGCAAATACTTTACAAAAATGAATTGGTTCATGCTGATCTATCACAATTCAATATATTAAATCATAATGAGCACCCGGTTTTCATTGATTTTTCCACTTGCACTTCAATAAATGATCCAAGAGCACTTGAATATTTAGAGAGAGATGTAAAAAACATTTGTGCTTTTTTCAAAAAGCTAAATGTGAATTGTGATGAAAAGGAAGTTTTAACAACAATCCTTAAAAAGTAACCAACATTTCCTTTATTTATCGCCCCCCATGGAATTCAACTACGAATTAAAAATACCTAAGGACAGGGTTGCTGTTCTTATTGGAACTAAAGGAACTACAAAGAGAAGAATAGAAAAATCTACAAAAAGTTCTTTGAAGATTGATTCTGAAGAGGGAGATGTATTTATTTCTGGCGAAGATGCCCTTGGCCTATTTACAGCAAGAGAAATAGTAAGAGCTATTGGCCGAGGCTTTAATCCAGACATTGCTTTGCTCCTTCTAAAGCAAGATTACGTGTTTGAAATACTTGATTTGAAAGATTTCGCAGGAAAAAACAAAAGCACTTTAATTAGATTAAAAGGCAGAGTTATTGGTGATCAAGGGAGATCAAGAAAAACCATAGAACAGTTAACAGAATGCTATATTTCTGTAACAGGAAAAACCATTGGAATAATTGGAGAAGCAGAAAATGCAACAATTGCTCGTCAAGCAATAGAAAATTTACTTGAAGGCAGCACTCATGCAAATGTTTACAGATTCTTAGAGAAAAAAAGAAGAGAAAGAAAAAGAATGCTTTTCGAGATGCGACCAGCATCTTTATAAAGAATATATTTTCTTGTTAAATTATGGCAGAACCAAAAGCAGTAGAGATGGCAAAAAAACAGAGAGAGATTGGTGTAGCTGAATTTTTCGCTAAGAATAGGCATTTGCTTGGCTTTGACAACAAAAGAAAAGCTCTTTTAACAACGATAAAAGAAGCAGTAGATAATTCTTTGGATGCATGCGAAGAAGCAAAAATTCTCCCAGAAATAATTGTAGAAATAATCGACATGCAAAATGACCGGTTTAAAGTAATTGTAGAAGACAATGGTCCAGGAATAGTCAAGGCACAAATTCCAAAAGTATTTGCAAAATTATTGTATGGAAGCAAATTCCATGGGATGCGCCAGCAAAGGGGGCAACAAGGTATAGGAATTTCTGCAGCAGTTATGTATGCTCAACTTACAACTGGAAGACCGGCAAAAATTATATCAAGAATTGACCCAAAGCATGATGCTCATTA
>JAWCRX010000002.1:0-20956 GCA_038869035.1 Candidatus Woesearchaeota archaeon
AAGTAAAATTAAGAAAGGAACATATCAACATATCGAATTTAGAGCTTCAAATTGCTTTCGAAGAAGCTGCGTTGAAAGTCGCCAATTTGGCCAGTCCATTGGTCAGTGAGCGCTTATTTCTCCTTCATAAGAGAGCAGGAAGCAGTTGAGTGCAATGGAATTATTTCAACTGCCACAAACATGACTTTCAACGCGACATTTGAAAGAGAAAGTTTTAAAATCCCAAAAGACAGAAGATGCCATTTAAGGGATATTGCCAAAAAAATCTAGATGACTCATTAATAAAAATTTACGAGGGGGTGCTAAATGAAATTTATCGATGAGAACAACAGGGAAAGATTAAAATTTGTTGATAGGTGGGCAAAATATGTTCTTAGTCATAGCAATAAAGAATGGTCAAAGCAGCAAAATGTAATAATTAACTCAAGCCTAAAATCAGCAAATATGACCAAAGAAGAGTATCTTAAAATTAAAAGAGGAAGAAAGCAATGATCATTGGCATCACTGGCACTAATCAGGCTGGTAAAGGGGTGTGTGGAGAATATTTAAGGCAAAGGGGCTTTGCTTATTTCTCTCATTCTGATGAAATAAGAAGAGAAGCAAAGAAGCGTGGCTTAGACCCAAGTGATAGGAAAGTTCTACAAGATATTGGAAACGAAATGAGGAGAAAACATGGCAACAATTACTGGACTGACCTTGTGATAAAAAAAATAAGGGAAAGTGGAGCAGAAAATGCTGTTGTTGACAGCTGTAGAAATCCTGGAGAGGTTGAAAGATTAAAGAAAGAGGATGATTTTGTTTTGCTTGCAATTGATGCCTATGTTCAGGAAAGATACAAAAGAGCGATAAAAAACGGAAGAGCTCCATCTCACTTTAAACTGAATGATTTTATTGCTGAGGAAGCAAGAGAGAATAGCTCTAATCCAAATTCGCAACAGCTTGGAGTTTTAATTGGAATTGCAGATCATGTTATTTACAATAATGGAAACATAGAAGAATTCTATGGAAAGATAGAAGAAGCAATAAGAAAGTTAGGAGTCATTCTAACTTCAAAAGTTTGATTTTGCTTGTTTTCCAGAAATCATTGTTGCTTTCTTTCCTGTCTTCTTTGAAACAAATTTAATCAACTCTTTGCTTTGTTGTCTTCCAGAGGGGCTGCAACAGCAATTTTAACTGCTTCTCTTCCTTCATCATAACTAACAACTTCTGTTTTTCTTGAATTTGGCTTAACTATAACTTTCAAAATGTTGTTTTTGATATATTTATTCACGAATACAATAAAACAACATGATTTTTAAACCCTCTTTTTTTATTAGAAAAAATGAGAGTATCGTTCGATTACGATGGGGTGTTGGGGGATTTCTTTGCGGGAGCATGGATAAAAGCATTAGAACAACAAGGGGTTGCCTGCAGGGAAGAAGATATTCTTTACCATAACTTAGAGCAAAATATTTACAGATGTCTGCACACAGGAGCCCCACAGACTTTGGCAAAGTCCAAAGTAGAAAGAATGCTCTATGAAATTGCCGCGAGTGGAGGCTATAGAGAAATCCCTCCTATTGAAGGAGCACAGGAAGCAATAGAAAGGCTTGCAAGAGATGGACATGAAATTTTTGTTATAACAAGCCGCAAAAATATTCCTTATGAAAATGATTTTTGTTTTGGACATGTAAGAAGAGATACTCTTTTTGCTTTAGCTAGGGACTTTCCACAAATAAAACCTGAAAATGTTCACTTTCAAAATAAAAAGACAAAAGCACAGATATGCAAAGAATTGAGGATTGAATATCACGTTGATGACTTTGACAAAGTTGTCGAGGAATTGATTGGGCAAGAGGATGGATTAACTCTTCCTTTGCTTTATTCAAGGCCTTGGAACATGCCTCATCCTTCTCTATCAGATAAAGAGAATGCAAAAAGAAGCTTAAAAGAATGGAGAGTTGAAAACTGGGAAGATATCTATAATTTAATAACTGAAAAGGCATTTATACAAAAAAAAATAGTAGAAAGAATTCAGCGGTTATATGAAGCTCAAACCTATACAGCATGATCACTTATAATCTCTCCAAGTATGCTTGCATTTCTCGCACTTGAAGAATTTGGTTGCCGGCTCATCACCAGCTCTTGTTTGAATTTCCCAAAAGTATGCTTTTTTATGCCCACATTTTTTGCATTCTGCATCAACAATAGGGTGAATTTCCTGATTTGATTCATCAACAACTTCTATTTTCTTTGCTTCTGTTTTTGCTTTTTCTATTATAACACCAGCTCCTTCTTGCTTTATTTTGCACGAACTACAATAAAAGAAAGTCTTGCTGCCTTCCTTCTTTGGCAACATTATTGCCCCACACTTTTTGCAAAACTGCATTATTGCCACCTGAATAGTTCTATAAATTCAACAAACAATATTTTCACATAACCGAGAAGAGGAACCCTAAAAACAGCTTTTCCTGTAATTTCATGTGCTGATATTTTTGCTTCACCAATTGCTTCAAAAACATCTTGGTTATGATCTCCTTTTGTTCTAAAATACCATGTTTCATCTTCCTTCCACTTTTTTACAACTCTGTGAATAATTGGCACGGGAGATTTTTTTTGAAATACTATTACATCTCCGACTTGGATATTTTCTGGGTCTTCCCCAAATAAAACGACTACATTTCCTTTTGCAAATCCTCTGCTAAAAGGAAATTTAATAAATTCTTCTCTTTTTATTTCATTTGTTTCATACCATTTTCCACAGATATTCCAGTAACCATCAAAATTATTGTCATAATTATCAACTTGTTTTCCACAAAGTAAATTTTGCTCTGGTCTATGATCCATGCTTCCTGAAACAACAGCAACTACAGGATAAGAAGTATTCAAAACAAATCCTAAGACAGGAAAAACTAGGTATTTTATCAATACAAAAGATAAAATTATGTTTGCTATCCAGCTCCAAATCGAGTTATCTTCCCAGATAAAGTGCCAGAAAAGCTTCCACCACTTCTTTATTGTTTTAAAATCCATCCCTTAATTGCTTGGAGGAGGATTTAAATAGATTTCCCCTATTTCTCAAATAATGAAATTTTGCCCATTATGTGGAAAAAATACTGAAGATTTGATAGAAGGGTTTTGTAGCAAATGCTTTAAGGAAAAATTTGAGCCAAAGTTCAATGAAATAAAAGTAAAGCAATGCAACAATTGTCAAAGAATCTTCCAAAAAAACAAATGGGACAAAATAAATCTTAAGAATTTTATTGAAAGACAGCTTAAACAGACAGAAAAGCACTCAAGTTTGAAAGAAATAAAAGAAAAAGAGCTCATAGTAAACATACATGATATTCTTTTTGTCATTCCTTTTGAACTTGAAAAATCTCTTTGCAACATTTGCTCGCCGAGCAAAACATATTTTGAAGGCAAATTACAGCTAAGAAGTCCCAATGACAAGATAGTTAAATATGTGAGAGAAGAATTAAAAAAATCAAAAGAAAAAGGAATTTTTGTAAGCAAAGAAGAAAAAGTAAAAGGTGGAATAGATCTTTACATAAGTGATAAAAAATACATACAAGCACTTGGAAGAAAATTACAGGAGAAATTCGGTGGAATTGTTAAAGCAGGAGCCCAATTATTTTCTGTTAGTCATCAAACTGGAAAAGAACTATACAGAGTTAATGTAATGTTTAGACCGGCAGATTTTGGCAAAGGAGATTTAATTCTTGTTGGCAATGAAAAAATAAAAGTAACAAGCGTTGGAAAAGAAGTCTTTGGTACAGATGAAAAAGGAAGAAAAGTTCACATTGCCCTTGAAAAGCTGGGAAATTATAAGGTGCTTTAGCAGTTTTCTCTCTCATATTCTTCAATAATTTGACTAAGAATGTTTAGCTTTCTTTTTTCTTCAGCAAGTTTTTTTGTATCAATAAGAGCAAAAGTTTCATGATCCTCCTCAACAACTTCCTGTGAATGAACAAAAACGAAAGGAAGTTTTTCCTTTATTGTTTTAGGAATGCTTTTTTGATAAATTATTGTAGTTATTTTTTCCTTTAGTTTTGTAACTAAATTTTCACTTATAATTGAACAATCATCAACAACAAGCAAATCATTTGTTTTTATTAGATCGATATTTTTCTCAAGATCTTTACCTAGATTTTTTATCTTTCTTACAGGCAATAAATCTTGTTTTTCAAGCAAAATTCTCTCAAGTTTCTTTATTTTAAGCTCTTTTTCTCCAACAATCTTTTGTAAAAACTCTGCTTTTCTTGAAAATGACTTTAATCTTTCCTCTCTTTGCCTGAATAATTCATTAGTTTGTTTTTGAGGAATGTTTTGAAGTTTTTCCAATGCCTTCGATAATCTTTCTTTTAGTTTTTTATTCTCTCTTCTGAGTTTTTTGTTTTGTTTTTCTAGCAAATCAATGAATTTTTTATATTTTGAAAAAGGATCTTCTTCTTGAATATGAATGACTTTCTCTTCATTTTGGACAGGAGTTGGTTTTTCTAACAATTGAAGTACTTCTCTTATTGGAATTTCCTCTTTAAGAACAATTTCAATGACTTCTGACTCTTTTTCTTGCTTGTTTTCATCTTTTAAGACAGCTCTTACTTTATTTATTGTTGCTAAGATAGAATTATAAGCAAAAACAGCAGAAGCAAGAGCATCTGCTTCATGAGAATTTTCTGTTTTTTGATATTTTTTTATAAAATCTTTTTTCTCATCAACTTTAAGGTCTTCTTTTGGCGAAAAAGTTTTAGCATTTAGTCTTGCTGCAACTTTTTGAACGAAAGAAGGAATTGTTTTTTTATCACAACCAATAGCAATTATTTTTCCATACTCAGTTATTTCACCTAAAACGTTGTTAAGATCAAGTCCTTTCCCTGACTTCTTTGCAATTAGATTTCCATCTAAGTCGAGAAGAGCATATGCAGAAGTCGTTCCAGGATCAATTCCTGCTATTAATAAGCACCTCATGCGTGCAGGAAATTCCCAAAATTTATAAATCTCTCCCTTTTGGACAAAAACATGAAGAAGTTGTTGTTTGTATTAATTACCTTGTTGCTTTTGCCCTCAATTTTTGGAGCAAAAAGTATCAAGCTACTCGCTGTCCAAGAAGAAGATGGTCAAGGAAATATAGCAACAATGGAACTAGAAACAAGAAAAGGAGAAGGACGAGTCTTTCTTGAGACATTTCCTTTGACAAAATATGACACTCAAATATCTACAAGGTTCGCAAAAGAGATTGCATGTAATTATTTAGAGAGAGACTGCAGCAAACTTGACTTTTTTTACACTGTAAGATCTGAATCTGGTTTTGTTGGGGGGCCAAGTGCAGGAGCTTCAACTGCATTGTTGACAATTGCTGTCTTAGAAAACAAGGATATTCCTCAAGATATTAGTATGACTGGCACAATAAACTCTGGAGGCTCAATTGGACCTGTAGGAGGAGTAAAAGAAAAAATAGAGGGAGGAGCAAAAGCAGGGATAAAAAAAATCTTTATTCCTAAAGGAGAAAGAAAAATAAAAATTGGAGAAAATGTTTCTTTTGATGTTGTGGAATATGGAAAAAATCTCAGCGTAGAAGTTATAGAAGTTGCTGAATTACAAGAAGCATTAAAAGAATATGGAATCCCCTTCAAGAAAAAAGAATATGAGCTAATTGTAGATCCAGATTACAACAAAGTTATGAAAGCTATTTCAAATCAATTGTGTGAGAGAACATTAAAATTAAAAGATGCTCATGATATTTCTGAAAATATTTCAAAAGATATTACGAGAGATGCAACAAATGCAACAAGAAGAGCTGCTTCTGCATACAAAGAAAATAAATACTATACAGCAGCAAGTTATTGCTTTAGTACAAATGCAAAAATAAATGCATTAATTTTAAGTGAGAAAAATCTAAGCAAGAAAGAAGCAAAGAAATCAATTGAAAACATCAGAAAAGAATTAGAATCTCTTGTTAAAGAACTTAACAAAAAGAAACTCTTAACATTAACTGATTTACAGACATATATGATTGTAACTGAAAGAATTTCTGATACTGAAAATTCCTTGAATCAAACTTTAGAGAGACTAGAAAAAAATCAAAGCTTTGCAAATGGGATAGCTTATGCAAGAGAAAGATTGGAATCAGCAAAAAGTTGGATGCAATTCTTTGGAGTAAACGGAAGAAAATTTGAGCTTGACAAGGAACATCTGAGAACTTCTTGTCTTAAAAAGGTAGAAGAAGCAAAAGAACGTTTTCAATATGTGAAAACATATGCACAGCAATTTGACGTAGGTGAAAAATTACAAGAAGCTGAAACTTATTACAACACTGGAAAATATGAGTTGTGTCTTTTCAAAGCTAGTTTAATAAAAGCAGATGTAAATTCTGTGTTAAGTGTTCTTGGGGTTACAGAAGCTCAACTTGGAGATATTATAGATACAAAAAGAAACATAGCAAAAAGGTTGATTGCAGAACAAGGAGCTAAAGATAATTTCCCCATTCTTGGCTATAGCTATTACGAATATGCTGGCGAGCTAAAAGACTCTCAGCCAATATCTGCTTTGCTTTATTCTGAATATTCTCTTGAGCTAAGCAACTTAGATATTTACTTTAAAGAAAAGAAAAATACTGAAACAGAAGAATTTTCTTATGAAAAAGTCGGAATTCTTGTATTTGGAATGTTATTAGGAGCTGCAATAGTTTTGATTTTTAAAAAAAAGCAACAACTTTAATCACGAACTTGTGACGATTTTGACAACACTCTATAGTGGTCAAAAGACGACACGTTTAAATCTTAGTTTGACTACTAATTATGTAAATCAGTACTTCGTACTGATCACCTCTTTTTTCCCGAGGGCTTCACCGCCCATCGGGTTTATAATCTTTAATTTATTTCCTTATTCATGAGCAATTTTGAACATCAAATAGAAAAAAAAGTAAAAAAGGACATCTACTTCAATAAAGGCGAGAAAGTTTATGTTCAAGGAAATGTTGCAAAATATTTCCTGAGAAAAATTCTTAGCAAATACCTTGTGGCTTTTGTTAAAAGAAAAAAAGACGCTGACAAAATTGTTGTACAAAGAACATTAGATGACAAGATTGACGAATTTCTCTACAATTTTTTATACAAGAAAAACAATCTTAAAACAAAAAGCGAAATAATTCTTTTCAAGAACATAACTGACAAAGAGCTTAAAGAGTACTGTAGAATAAAAGGAATAAAATTTACACCAAGAAAAAAACACCTGGAGACACAAAAGCTCATTTATGAACTTGAGAAGAAATTTCCACAGATAAGATTCTCTTTACTAAAGAGCATAAAAGAGCTTGAAAAAATTATCTAACTTTAGGGTGTATAACAATCTTCTCAGTACCTTTAAATTTCTCCTTGCATTTTGGACACATTAAAAAATCAAGCTGGACAGGGATTTTACACCCAGCGCACACTTTCTTGTAACCTATTAATGTTTTATGTCGTCTCTGTAGCAATGGAGTTTTTTTCATGGTAATTAGCTGGTCGGAGTTCCTTGCGGAGCCCCTATCCAGCCATTGATGCTGTGTCGTGATTCCTCATGCCTTTCGGCTTGAGCATGTTCCTTGTTGTTCCCTGTGGATGAAATAATTGTGAAAGACCTGCAAGAGTGTGAGGGGTAGTTGAGAAATCTGTGCAGGCCTCACTTGAATATTAATTGCCTTTAGCAATTAGCAACAAAAGATCATCAAATGATTTTTTGATTGGGAGATTCTTCGAATCACCTATAAGAAGAAAAGATATCCAAGTATATAAATATTACTAATTTGTATACTAGTTGGTAAATATAGTAAAAAAGCTATTAGTTGCTATAAAGGCTAAAAACTGCTTAAAATCAATTTTTAAGAATTTTATAACTCGAGAGAAGTAAATTGGAAAATATTTATAAAAATGTAATAAATCATACAATTATGCTTACCCTCACACACATTGTTTTTGGGCTTTTACTTGGAAAAATAACTGGCAACATGTTGTATGTTTTGTTAGGCAGCACAATAATTGACTTAGATCATTATTTTCAATTCAAGAAAGAAGGAGCATTGAAAAGCTGGAAAAAATTCTGGCAAAGATGCTGGCATCCTCCAGCTGGCAAAACAGCAAAGCATCCTATTGTTCACAGTTTGACAGGATGGCTTATTTTTATGAACGTTGCTTTGCTGATAAATCAGGAATCTGCAATTTATTTTGGTCTTGGCTATCTCGGACATCTCTTGCTTGATTTGTTTGACACTTCCCAAAAGAGATATTTTTGGCCATTAAATTTTATCCATAAAGGACCATTAAAATTTAACACACTGACAGAGTACATAATCATTGCAATCATTGTTCTGTTACTATTTTTTCTTTAAAGAACTTCTCAATCTCTTGTTTAATGTTCTTTGAAATCTTTAGCTCCCATTCCTTAGGAAAACACCTGAAGTAATTTGGATGGGTATAGCGTTCATCAATAAATACTATGACTCCTCTGTCTGTTTCTGAGCGGATGCATCTTCCTGCACTTTGAAGAGTTTTGTTGAAGGCTGGAAAAATATAGCCATAATCCCATCCTTTGTTGAATTTTTTTTCATAATAATCAATTAAAGCTTTAGTTTCTATGTTTGGCTTTGTCAATGGTAAGCCAACAATTACAACTCCTTTCAGCAAATCTCCAGGAAGATCAATCCCTTCTGCAAAATTTGCAGCCGCAACACCAATAAGCACTGCTCCCGAATCTTTATAACTCTTAAATTTTTCTAGTAATTCCAATTTGTCATTTTTTGTCATTTGTGGCTGCTCTAAAAAAGTTGTTTTTTCACATTTGTCTGCAAAAAATCTATATACGGCATCTCTTACAAAATAACTGGGAAAGAAAACCGCGCAATTTCCTCTGATGCAATTAACTGCTTCTGCACAAAGCAAGGCCATTCTCTCAAATTGTTCTTCATTTCTTTCAGAAAATTTCGTCGTTGTTTCTGGAACAATTAAATTTAATCTGTTTGTTTGAGGAAAAGGAGATGAATATATTTTTTCCTCTGTATTTTCTGGAAATCCAAGAATATCTCTATACATTGAAGTAGGCAATAAAGTTCCTGACATTGCAATTGTTGAATGTGCTTGCTTGATTACTTCTTTTGCTACAATTGAAGGATCCAAACAACAATAATGTAAAGAAACTATCATTCCATTTTTCGTCATTTTTTTAGAAACATATCTTATAAATCCTTCATCTTCACCTTTCCAAGCTTCTAAAAAAGAAGCAACAATTCCCAAAAAAGATCTTTTTTGTACTTCAAGTATTCCTTCTGCTGCACTTTTCAATTGTAAGATAAATTCATCTTGTTGTTTGACAACAAAATCAGCTTTTGCTACAAGAAGTTCATCTTTTTCTCCTGTTTTCTCAATTAAATCATTTTTTATTTCATTCAATTTTTCAATTAAAGAGTCATAGCCGTATTTTGTTGCTTCGCTTATTGCTTTCTTTAAAATCATAGTAGAAAGATTTGATGTGAGCAAATTTCTAATTCTCTGGGGCAAATTATGAGCTTCATCAATTATAATTATTGCATCTGAAAGTTCTTTTTCTGCCTTTTTAAAAAATCCATTTCTTATTGAAGGATTAAATAAGTAATAATAATCTGCAATTATGATGTTTGCATTGGAAGAAAGAGCCATACTCAATTCATATGGACACATTCCAACTTCTTTGCTAAATTCAACAACTTCTTGTGTATCGAGAGGAGACCTCATCTTTAGATTTTCAACTTCTAATTTTGCTTCTGTAGTTAATTTTACATTTGGCTTTCTTGTCTTTAGATAATACTCGCATTTTCCATGCTCTCTTGCATGGCGGCAAAATTCATGGAATTCTCCGGTGGAAAGCAAATCAACTCCTGATTGCAAACACATCCATTTTTTGCCAATTATGTCAGTAGCAACAAAAGAAATATCATTCATTAGCTTTATTTTTCTTAATGTGTCTAAAGCAATTGTGTGTTGAGTATGCCTGCTAGTTAAAAAAAATACTATTTTTTTGTTTTCTAATGCATAAGAAAGTGCTGGTACAAGAGCAGCAGCAGTTTTTCCTAATCCTGTTGGAGCATGAGCAACAATACTTGACTTATTTTTTATTGCATTTTCAATATCTTTGACAAGATTTGATTGTGACTCGCGAATTTTTGTGTGTGGAAACAGCATAGATACACAAAAATGCCCAAAAATATAAATTTTGCCTCGAACTTTGTGGTCAGAAAATAGACGACAAATATTGTTCAACATATATTCTATAAAATATAAATGTTTTTAAATACATTCGAGCAGTATAATCAATTGAAAATAAAATGGGTGGATTAATTTTGGTCAAAAAAGAAGAAATATTTGATGTGTTCTTTAGAGAAAAACCAGCAATGATGCTTATTCATTTAAGAAATGCAAAAAATGCCATCTATGCTTCAACTCTCGCAAAGCAAGTCGACTGCACATATTCTCATGTTGTAAAAATTTTACAAAGAATGCAACAATCCGGATTGATAAATTTTGAAAAACAAGGGAGATTAAAGCTTCTTACATTAACAAAAAAAGGCTCTGAGTTAGCAGACCACATTGATTCTTCGAGAGCTTTGCTGAAATAAAAAGAATTTACCTCTTTCTTAATTTAAGATCTAAAACAAGTTCTTCTATTTTGTTAATCTCATATTTTATTGCATCAAATTTTCTTCTTACTTCGTTCTCGCGAAAATCAAATTTCAGAAGCTCTCCATAGATTTCATCAATTAAATCTCTTATTTTCACAACATTCTTTGTCTGATTTTTCCCTGCCAAATAAACTGCTCTTCTGGCAAGCTCTCCTGTTAAATCGCAAAGCCCCATTACAAAATGTTCTGAATCAACATCAAGCTTTTTATGTGAAGGCAGCTTTTCATTTTTTACAAATTCATAATAAAGTGCTGCTTCAACATATTCCTGCAAAGCAATTCTGAATGATCCTTCTGATAACATATGTGGATCGTGTTTTGAAATTTTATTTAGTTCATTTTTTTCTTTTTCGAGGTTCTTCAGAAGATTGGCTGCCTCGCTTAATTCATTTCTGTGAACTGCATATATTACTTGCTTACTAAGCTTCAAAATATCTCTGCTTTTCTTTATTAAAAGCTCTCTTTTTTCATCATATTTTTGAAGCTCTTGTTGCATTTCCTGAAAATCTTTTTTATCTAGCATAGATTCAGGAATATTGATTGGTATATAAAAACAACGGTCAGCGGAAAGTTTAAATAGTGAAAACCGAGATAAAATAACATGCCAGAACAACAAAGCGTTTTTAGAGGAGTAGTTGACTTCTTTTTCAAGTTAGGAATATATGATGTTGTTCTTCCTTTCATTCTTGTCTTTGCAATTATCTTTGCAATTTTGGAAAAAACTGCAGTTCTTGGAACAGAAGAAGTTGGAGGGAAAAAAGTTACAAAGAAAAATCTTAATGCAATAAGCGCTTTTGTTATTGCATTTCTAGTTATAGCTTCTTCAAGATTAGTTTCAGTAATAAATCAGACAATGGCTCACGTTGTTGTTTTAATTTTTTTGGGAGTTAGCTTCCTGATGCTTGTCGGAGTATTCATGGGAAGCAAAGAATTCACATTGACAGACTATCCTGGTTGGCTACAATTTTTTATGGTTTTTATGTTTGTAGGCATTGTCTTAATTCTTTTAAATGCTCTTGGCTGGCTTCAGAATTTGTTTAATTTTATAAGGGAAAATTATCAGACAGACTGGGTTGCATCATTAATACTTCTTGTTTTTATTGTTGCTTTGATGGGTTGGATAACTAGTTCTCCAAAAGAAGAGAAGAAAAAGGATTAATTCTCTTTTTCCACGTCGTAACATTTAAATACTGATTTTACAGGAAAAGAAGAATGCCAATAGACTTAAACACAGCACTTAGAAATTTGGATGTGTATGGATTAACAGATGTTTTATTACCATTTATGCTTATTTTTACTGTAGTTTATGCAGTAATGACTAAAACCAAAATTCTTGGTGGAGAAAAAAAGTTCTCAGTTATTGTGGCTTTAGTTGTTTCATTATTGGTTGTGCTGCCACATATAAACGGAACTTATCCCGGACAAATGGATCCTGTTGTTGTAATAAACCAATCGTTGCCTGCAGTTGCAGTGTGGTTTGTCGCGATCTTAATGCTCATGATTCTCCTTGGAGTTTGGGGGAAAGAATTTGACATTGCAGGAAGCTCATTTGCAGGAATTGTCGCATTAATTTCACTTCTCATTATATTATATATTTTTGGATCAAATGCTGGCTGGTGGGAAAGCCCTTATAGAATTCCTGTTATTGGAGATGTATTATCAGATCCTAACACTCAATCATTGTTAATTGTTCTTCTCATATTTGGATTGATAATTTGGTTTGTGACAAAAGAAGAAAAACCAAGTGGATCAAATTTCCTCAAAGAGTTAGGAGATCTTTTTAAGAACAAATAAAATGGCAACTTTCCTTGACATTACTCTTTTGCAATATTTTTCAATCATTTTCCCCCTTATTTTAGTTTTTGCAATCATATTTGCATTTCTTGAGATAACTAAAGTTCTTGGAGAAAACAAAGGACTAAATTCACTTGTAGCAGTTGTTATAGCAATAATAACTATTAGCTCAACAAATATTCTTAAAGTAATAAACTGGACAACTCCTTGGTTTGTCTTGTTAATATTCTTCATATACATGCTTTATTTCATATTTAAATTTATGGGGGTAACTGATCAAAAATTCAGTGAAGTGATAGTTGTAGACAGAGCAGTTTATTGGACAGTTATAGTTATAGCAATAATTATTTTATTCGCAGGATTAGGAACAGTTTATGGGCCATCACTTGTCCCAAGTGGAGAACCTCAGCCACAAGTTACAAAAGATGGTGTGCCTGCAACAGGAGCTGCGGGAACAACATTTGAGGCAAATATCTATAACACCTTTTTTAATCCGAAAATATTGGGAATGATGCTCGTATTAGCAATTGCAGTATTTGCCATTCTTCTTTTAACAAGAGAACTGGGTCCTTAATCAAATATTTGATCTTTCTTAGAAGTTTTCTTTACTGGTTCATAAGAAGTTTCACTTGTCTTTTTTACTTTTTCTGTCAAACGAGAAAGTTCTGAAACATTCTCAGTTAAAGTTGGAAGAATATCCTTAAAAACATTCTCCATGGCTTTTAATTGCGATCCAACCCTTGTAATGCTTTGATCATATTCACTAACTTTTCCTATAATGCCTTGTCTTAATTCAGCAATGGAATTTTTTAATTCTTTTATGTCATCTTCTATGTGAACAAGTCTTGTTTCTGTTGAATCCTTCCATTGAATTACTTTTTGAATATTTTTTGAAATCTCTTCCCATCTGTCTTCAACAATCGCATCTATCATCTCTTCTATTCTTTCAACTGACAAACTTTCTGTTTGTTGCTGTTGCTCAGGGGTTTCAGCATAGCTAACTTCTATTCTTGGAGCTTCTGGAAATTGTTGTCCAGAAATATTGACTCTTGGTTGAGGAGTTGGAGGATAGCTTCCAACTGGAGAAGCTGGTGCTTTCAAATCTGCTTGGCTTAATGCATCAAATATTTGATGAGCAGGAAAATTTTGTTGCTGAAGAGTTTGAATAATTTGATTATCAGTCATTCCTTGAGCTCTCATTCCCATAACTTGCTGCAACAATGATTGATCTTGCTTTTTGAAAACAGGCATTTTTCACCTTTGGATTTATGAAAAGGTTATGAAAAGATTTTTTCTCTCACCTTTCTATTTTTGGGCTCTCTCTTTCTTCTAACACATCATTTACAATCTTTTCAACTTCTTTCCTTGTAACAAATGTTATTGGCCTCCAAAGCTCAAGGTAGCGCTTTATTACTTCTAAATCTTCCGCTTTTGCCGTGAGTTGAATCTCTTTTATGATGAGCATCATCTTTTCTTTAATCTTTTCTATTTCCTTTTTTATTGAGATAAGTTCACTGTCAAGCATTTTTATCTCGTCGTCCTGCTTCCTATCCTTTGAAAGCATGTTTGATTCTATAAATTCTGTTTTTCTGTCTTGTTCAGCTACCCTTCCTTCAATTAATTTCAGGCGTCTGTTGATAGCAGCAATCTCTGACTGAACATCCGTCTCTCCACCAAATGAAGGAGGTTTTTTTGCATCAAGCTTTTTGCCGAATAAATCTGCCATTTTTACTTTCTTCCTATAAGCGAAAATTTATAAATTAACCATCCCACTTCCCTTGAGAGAGGGAACTATTTAATAGAGGTAAATGGCTTTACAAAGTTAATAAACTTATTGTGAGCATTGAATAATAGTGACCTTTTAAAAAAGAGGAGAATCATGGCTGAATGCTTTAGTTATGAAGTTCTAAAAGATGGTGAAGAGAGAGTTTTGCGTATTGACTGTGATCAATGTGCATTTGTTCCTTCCATAGAAGATAATGAAACTGTAATGTTGAAAACAGTTGATATTCTTGTAGAAGTAGGAGCAGTTTCAAGAATTATTTTTTATCAAAAAAGAGATTATGAATATGATTTTGACCAAGTAAAAATTCTAGTTGAATTAGCAAAATTCTACAAAGACATTATTGAACAAAAGCTTCTTGCTTATGGAGAAAATGGCGCAACAGCAGATTGCGAAAGATATTTTCCAAACAGATATGCAGAGATGCAAAAATATCTTAGAGATTTAAGAGCAGATCCAATTGCTGCTTACTTTAATCTTAAACAAATCTATAGACAGGAAAGAATAAAGCTTGAAGGAACAATTGATTCCAAAGGGATAGAATGCCTAAAACAATACCTGAGCCTTCTAAATTATTTGATTACAAAAATGGAAGAGCTTAGAATTATAATTCTCACAAAAGGTTATTTTGCAGAGTGGAAGCCAACAGAGAGAAATCTTTATGCAAGAATCTTTAGACCAACAGTAAAACCAGATTTTCTTTTTGCAAAATTAATGTCAACTTATCCCGCAGAAGGAGAAGAATTAGACGCCTATGCTCTTGAAGGAACAGACGTTACAATCTTTGGTTTCAAAGACAGCGTTAAAACTCTTTACCACATAGTTCCGCCAGAATTCAAATTAGATGAGGCAGAATATGATATTCTTGACAGTGCAAGAAGAATCATGGCAGAGCATAAGCCAACAAAACAGGAATTTGTCGATCCCGAAAGAATGAGAGAAGTTTTCTATAACGTAGGAAGAGATTTGATAGAGGAATTAATTGAACATCACGGCTACAAAATTAGGAAAAAAAATATTGACGAGCTTGCTGAAATTTTAGTACGATATACGGTTGGTTTTGGCCTTGTAGAAGTTCTTTTGCAGGATCCAAAAATTCAAGATATTTCAATCAACTCTCCTATGGGACAGACTACAATATTTATTGTTCATCAGGATTTTGGAGATTGTTTTACCAACATAATTCCAACAGATCAAGAAGCAGAATCGTGGGCATCAAAATTAAGACTCCTTTCTGGCAGACCATTAGACGAAGCAAACTCAATACTTGACACAGAACTTGTTTTGCCAAATGCAAGAGCAAGAGTTTCTGCAATTACTTCTCCTCTTAACCCACAAGGCTTGGCATTTTCTTTCAGAAGACATAGAGATAAGCCATGGACATTGCCTCTTTTCATGAAAGCAGGAATGATTGATGAAATTGGAGCTGGATTGCTTTCATTTCTTATTGATGGAACAAGAACCTTGCTAATAGCAGGAACAAGAAGCTCAGGTAAATCATCTTTGCTCGGCTCATTGCTTGTTGAAATAATGCAAAGATATAGAATAATCACTGTTGAAGACACTTTAGAATTGCCAACTGATGCATTAAGAAAATTAGGATATAACATTCAACCCATGAAAGTTGGAAGTGCTTTAACAAAAGGAACAACAGAAATGTCTGCATCAGATGGAATAAGAGCAACTCTTAGACTAGGAGATTCTGCATTAATCATTGGAGAAGTAAGAAGTAGCGAAGCTGTTGCTCTTTATGAAGCAATGAGAGTTGGAGCAGCAGCAAACGTTGTTGCAGGAACCATTCATGGTGATTCTCCTTATGGTGTTTTTGACAGGGTTGTAAATGACATTGGAGTACCAAAGACAAGCTTTAAGGCAACAGACATTATAATAGTTGCAAATCCTATTCGCAGTCCTGATGGCTTGCACAGGTGGAGAAGAATAACACAAATAACCGAAGTAAGAAAAACCTGGGAAGAAGATCCTCTTACTGAATCTGGTTTTGTTGACTTGATGAAATACAATCCTATAACTGACAAGTTAGAGCCCACAGATGCTCTCTTAAATGGTGACTCTGAAATTTTAAAATCTATTGCATCCAACATAAAAGAATTTGCCGGAAATTGGGAAGCAATTTGGAACAATATTCTTTTAAGAGCCAGAATGAAAAAAGCATTGGTTGATGCTGCAGTAAAAACAAAAGACGACGATATGCTTGAAGCACAATTTATTATTAGAGCAAATGATGCCTTGCATCTTGCAATTGACAAAGTAAAGGAAGATGAAGGAGTTATTGATGATGAAAAGGTTTTCTTTTTATTTAATACATGGCTCGAAAGAGAAATAAAGAAGAGACAAAGGAAGTAAGATCAAATGGCTGAAGAAGACTTGAAGGAATTCAAGAAAAAATACCTGGAAAAGCTTGAAACTAGACTTGGTGAAAGAGAAAAAACAGGGGACTGGAAGCAAATTACTTCTAAAGATTACATGACTTTTAAAGAAGAATACCTACCAAAAAATCTCACAAGATATGAAAAACTATGTCAAATATCTGAAAAAATATTCAAAGTAAGCCCTGATCCTAAAAAAAGAAAAGATATTGAAGAAGCAATAGAAACTATTCACTTGAATGCAACTCCTGAGGGAGTTACAGGATTTTCTTTTTTAGGTCCAATATTTATTGCTTTTGTTGGGGGGATAACTAGCTTTCTAATATTTGGTTCTTTTTTCATGGTTGCATTTTTTTTAATTTTAAGTGTAGCACTTTATCCAATTTTTTCTAAATTTCCATTTTTTCTTGCACAAAATTGGAGACTAAAAGCTAGTAATCAGATGGTGCTTTGTATTTTTTATCTTGTCACATATATGCGTCATACTTCAAACTTAGAAAGAGCAATTGGATTTGCAGCAGAGCATTTAGATCCTCCAATTTCAATTGACTTGAAAAAAGTTCTCTGGGATGTTGAAACTGGAAAATATGAAAACATAAAGATGTCTGTTGACAGATACTTAGAAGGATGGAAAAAATACAACATGGAGTTTATAGAAGCTTTTCATCTTATTGAGTCATCTCTTTTTGAAGGAAGTGAAAAAAGAAGAGTTGAGCTTCTTGACAAATCTCTTGACATAATTCTTACTGGCACTTATGAAAAAATGTTGCATTATGCCCAAGATCTTAAAGGACCAATCACAATGCTTCACATGATGGGAGTAATTCTTCCAATTCTTGGGTTGGTAATTCTTCCTCTTGTAGTTTCATTCTTGACAGACAAGGAAACCTCACCAACAATAGTTGCCCTTTACATTGCTTTCCTCTATAATTTGCTTTTACCAATAGGTGTTTATTACATTGGAAAAAATATCCTTGCAAAAAGACCCACAGGATATGGAGAAACCGATATTTCTGAAAATCCTGAAATAAAAAAAAGAGTCAAAAAAATAAAACCTAAAACTATAGCAATAACTGTTGCTTTCATCCTTATTTTTATCGGACTTTTGCCAACAATCATTCATCTAGCTTCTCCAGAATTTGATTTAGTTATTCCTATGTACGGTGATTCATGGCTTTTAACTCAAAAGGAATTTGAAGCTTATAGAACTAATGAGAGAGAAAGGCCATTTATGACTCTTTTAGAGTATAGAATGCCACAAAAAGGAGGGGATGAAAAGATTGGCCCTTATGGATTAGGAGCAGCACTTCTTAGTCTCTTGCTCATATTAGGAATAGCTCTCGGCTTTGGGCTTTATTACAAGCTGAAAACTTCAAACTTAATAAAAATAAGGAACGAAACAAAAGCACTTGAAAAGGAATTTGCAGCAGCTTTGTTTCAGTTAGGAAACAAACTTGCCGATGGCATTCCTGTAGAAATTGCATTTGCAAAAATTGCTGAAAATATGAAAGAAACAAGATCTGGAGAATTTTTTTCAATTGTTGTAATAAACATGAGAAAACTTGGCATGGGAGTGGAAAGAGCAATTTTTGATCCTCAGCAAGGCGCTTTAGTTTATTTTCCTTCTAAATTAATTGAATCATCAATGAAAGTTTTGGTTGAAAGCGCAAGAAAAGGCCCCTCAGTTGCTGCAGCAGCATTGATTAATGTCTCAGAATACATAAAAGAAATTCACAGAGTAGAAGAAAGACTAAAAGACTTGTTGTCTGAGATAATATCATCAATGAAATCTCAAATTTCTATTTTAACACCTGCAATCGCAGGCATAGTTGTTGGCATCACATCTATGATTGTTACTATTTTAGGGGCATTGTCTGCAAACCTTAAATCTCTTGGTGCTGGAACAGCAGAAGTTGGAGCAGTAGGTACTTTTGCTGATCTTTTTGGAGATGGAGTCCCAACACATCATTTCCAAATTATTGTTGGATTATATGTCGTTCAAATAACTTATATTCTTTCTATAATTCAAAACGGAGTTGAAAATGGAAATGAAAAACTAAGTGAAAATTATCTTGTTGGAAACAACTTGGTAAAGAGTACCGTTACTTATGCATTAATTTCAACAGTAGTCATGTTTATTTTCAACTTTGTAGCTGCTGCAATTCTAAAAAAAACAGGCGTACTATGATCATAAATGGAAGTAAGAGCAATATAAATTGATAAGTAGTGGGGCGAGAGGGACTTTCAAGCAAAAGGAAAGTCCTTCTGACGTTTGAACCCTCGGTTTCGAGAAAAGTCACCTCTCGTTGACTTTTTACCACGGTTTCGAAGTTCAAATAGATACGCTTCAGCCGTTTGAGCTGTACTCATCATACATGTGCTTTCCCAGGCTAAGCTATCGCCCCACTAACCAAAAAGATAAGAATTCTTTTTATATAGGTTTCGTTTACAAAATGTCTTCTTCAGAGTTAAGTTCTTGATTTATTTATTCATCGAACTCATCTTCTTTCTTATCAACAACTTCAGAAAGAGTCTTTGTTTTTTCTACTACTTCGAGAGAGCCAAATTTGCCTGTAGAAAGTTGTAATTCTCCTTGCCACTCGCTAACAAATCCATTCTTTATTTGGACCTTATCTCCTAAATTTACTTTATCGCAATCATCATTCCATAAAGTTAAAGAAACCTCACCAGTTTCATCCTTTATTTTTGCATTGCAAACTCTGCCAGATTTACCTTCTTTGTTGAATTCTCTTATTTGGCCTTTATCAATAACAGTTGCAACTAACTCAACTTTTCCCATTCGTGCTTGTAGATCCTTGATCATCATGGAGCGAGAATTCCTGCCTATTATATAATACTAACGCTTCAGACTATGCATTTCTTCAAACTTCTTTCAGCAACTTGCTTTAAGTCGTTTTTGGTAAAAGAAAACCGAAATTTATTGGCAAAAGATTTTTTAGTCTTATGTTTATTCAATAATTCTTGTCTCATTCCTTGAAAACACATTTATATAATTCTCGTCTATAATAATTGTTGAAACATCTCTTCTAGATCTGCAGTAATTTATTCCTGCAAGGATGTCAGAATGATAAGCTGCACCTGTTGAATTTGCAACTTGTACAATGACTGCCGGAGATAATAATGTTTCCTCAATTGTTTCTACTCTATTTGAAGTAAATGTCGCTCCACTTATCCCTCCTGGACAGTTTCCAGCATTTGAAAAACATTTCTCTGATAAAACTGTTCCAACACCTTTTCCTTTTCCTATGATGCAAGGAATCCCTGTAATGTTCACAGGAACATTTACTTTGTTTCCGCTTGATATTGCAATTTCATTAAGATTTATAAATAAAACTTCAGTCTTCTTTCTTATTTTATCTAAACCAGTATTGGTCAATATTCCATGAATTGCTGGAAGAGCTTCATAGAAATTCTTCACTCTTATATCATAGGGAAGAATTCCAAAGTAAGATTTTCTCATATCAAATAAAACAGAAGTTTTTGTTTCTTCACTTTTATTTAAAAGATAGATAATAACATCTGCTTTTCCATCTCTTATTATGCTGATCTCTGCTGTTGGTGAGATTTTAGAGGGCAAAATTGTCTTCTCTTCTGCATAAACAATTTTTATTTCTGATATAGAGATAATTCCGTTTCTACTAACAACTGCAAGAGGGACATTACAATTTTTAGCAGAACATTTATTCAAAAATCCGTTTACTTCTGCTGACATATCTTTTGTATTCAACCTGTCTCTCAAGAACAAGAAATAAGCTTCTATGTATCCATCATCGCCAAGATCAATCATAACTTCTTCTGGATAACCATTATTATCCTTGCCTTCTAAAACAAAATAAAAATTTCTCACTGGTTTGTTTTCTAAAATAAGCAGCATATTTTTCCGTTCATAATTAGAGAACATTAGTTGTACTGTTTTATTATCAGAAACTGCAATTGTTTTGTCAAAGATTGTCTTTCCTGTAGCAACTCCATTATAAAGAAGAGCAATAATTATTAAGCCAGCTGCTATAAAGAGAATTATGCTGTCACTTGCCCCTTTTTTCATATGATTAAAAGTCTTCATTATATAATGGCCTCTTTTGTAGAGTTTTCCGCGTATTTAAGTCATTGTTATTGTATTTTTTCCAATTCCTTTTGAACTCTTTCTAATTCTGCTTCAAAAAATTTTTCATTTTTTCTTTCAAATGGTTTTGCATCTATCTTTATTTTTTGCTTTAGAACAATTGGCTTTTCCCTTGTTATTTCAGGCATTTTTGCAATTTCTTCCCTAATATATTCAGGAGTTTTGGCTATTTCTTCCTC
>JAWCRX010000003.1:0-19053 GCA_038869035.1 Candidatus Woesearchaeota archaeon
AGGAAGAAATACCAAGCCTCTTCACATTCAACGAATTTGTCATCATTGCAGATGGAACAGAGTGCAAGATTGGAACAGTCACAAGCCCGTGGGAATGGTTCTTGCCATGGAAGACAATTGACGGAAAAAAGAGAGAGCCAAACAACAAGCCACAACTTGAAGTAGTCTTGAAAGGAATGTGCAACAAAGAAGTCATCATCGACATGATACACAACTTTGTAGGATTTCGAAAGTCAAAGAAAGAAACAATCAAGATCATTGCAGGATACCACCAATACCATGCAACAAACAAAGCAATCAATAGCACTCTTAAAGCAGTAGGTGGAAGCAGAAAGATAGGGGTAGTCTGGCACACGCAAGGATCAGGAAAGAGTCTGACTATGGCATTCTATGTTGGGAAAATCACCCGAGATGCAAGGCTCAAGAACCCATCAATCGTAGTATTGACAGATAGAAATGACCTTGATGACCAGCTCTTCAATACATTCAGCGATCACAGCCAAATCTTCAGAGAGCAACCAAAAAAGATTGAGAGCCAGCCAGAACTCAAACAAGCTTTGAAAGTATCAAGCGGTGGAATCTTCTTCACAACAATACAGAAATTCCTTGACAAGACAGAATCAAAGTTTGAACTTCTCTCAACAAGAGACAACGTCATTGTTGTAGCTGATGAGGCGCATAGAACACAATATGGACTGCAAGCAAAGATCAAGAATGAAAAGCTACGATACGGGTTCGCAAAGTATCTGCGTGACGCTCTACCAAATGCATCATTCCTCGGATTCACAGGAACACCCATAGACTTTGCAGACAAGAGCACAAGGGCAATCTTTGGAAACTACATTGACATCTATGACATGCACGCAGCACTTGAAGACAAAAGAGTAGTCCCAATCTACTACGAATCAAAGCTCGTTAAACTTGGAAAAAACGAGGACGTATTCAAAGAACTTGATGAAGATGTTGAAGAAATCACAGAATACGAAGAACAAGGAAACAAGGAATACCTCAAGAGCAAATGGAGCAAAGTGGAAGCACTTGTCGGAACAGAAAGCAGAATTGACACAATAGCAAAAACCATTGTCAAACACTTTGAGCTGCGACAATCAGTCATGGAAGGAAAAGCAATCATTGTATGCATGAGCAGAAGAATCTGCATAGAACTACATGACGCAATCAGAAAGATCAGACCAGAATGGTATCACAAGGATGACGACAAAGGAGTCATGAAAGTCATCATGACAGGAAGTGCAGCAGACGGAAAAGCATGGCAAGAGCACATCAGAACAAAAAAGAAAAGACGAGAAATGGGAGAACTCTTCAAAGTACCAGACAGCGACTTCAAGATAGCAATTGTTCGAGACATGTGGCTCACAGGATTTGACGTTCCATCACTCAACACGATCTACGTTGACAAACCAATCAAGCACCACAATCTCATGCAAGCAATCGCAAGAGTCAACAGAGTCTACAAAGAAAAACAAGGCGGACTCGTTGTAGACTTCCTTGGCATAGCAGATGAACTCAAGAAAGCAATCACAATTTACACACAAAGTGGTGGAGAAGGAGAGCCAAGCTACGATATCTCACTTGCAATTAAGAAAATGCAAGAGCAGCATGAAGTGGTCAAGGCAATGCTCCACGGATACGACTATCAGAAGTTTTTCAGAGCATCAGCACAGGATAGAATGAGAATCATTCCAGAACTCATGGAATTCATCCTCTCAAAGGAAAAAGGAAAGGAACGATTCGTGAAAAACACAAGCTCACTCATCAGAGCACTCTCTCTATCTGCAGCAACAGAAGAAGCGCAAGCAATCAGGGAAGACGCAGCACTCTTCCAAGCAATCGCAAATGCTCTTAAGAAAACAGACACGGATGAAACGAGAAGAACAACACTCACAGATACTGCAATCAAGCAGCTCGTATCAAAGGCAATCACTTCAGAAGGAGTCATAGACATCTACAGAGAACTTGGAATCCAAAAGCCAGAGATCAGCATACTTTCAGACAGATTCCTTGATGAATTCTCGACTATGAAATACAAGAACCTTGCATTTGAAGCACTCAAGAAACTGCTCAATGATGAGATTCGAGTCAGATTCAAAGACAACAAAGTCAAGAGCAAGAAATTCAGTGAAATGCTCGCAGAAGCAATCAGAAAATACCAGAACAGAAGCATTGACAGTGCACAAGTCATAGCAGAACTCATAGAGCTTGCAAAGGAAGTCAGAGAAGCACAGAAAAGAGGAGAAGAACTCGGGCTCACAGATGAAGAAGTCGCATTCTATGATGCTCTGGCAGACAATGAAAGCGCAAAAGAAATTCTTGGAGAAGACCTGCTTAAGACTATGGCAAGAGAACTCACAGACTTAATCAAAAAAAATACGGGCATAGATTGGAAGTTAAGAGACTCTGTAAGAGCAAGATTAAAAGTCATGGTTAAAAAACTACTCAAGAAGTATGGCTACCCTCCAGACAAGCAAGCAATCGCCACCGACCTTGTATTGGAGCAAGCAGAGCTCTTGTCAGACAAATGGGCATAGATTACTTGAGAAGCTTGCGGTGAATTTCAGCAATCATGACTTCTGTAGCAAGTGAATCTTTAAGCACTCTATCACGAATGAATTGTGAAAGAGTCGCATAGCCTGCTGCTTCTTTTTTGTTTTGAAACAATTCATACTGCTCTTTTGAGACTCGAAAAATGATCTTGTGATCCCATTTTTTCCTTGGTTTAATTTTTTCTTCTGTCATTGTATCATCTTTGTGTTAACTTGTTGCAGCAAAGCAAGCTTGCGCTGATAGTCTTCCTCGCTGATTTCTCCACGCAAAAGCTGCATTTGAAGGAACTCCAAAGGAGACGTTGGAGATGTTGGCAAAGTCAAACGCTTAACTTCTTCTTGAGGAATCACTTGCTGTTTCATTGGGATGCTGAACGCTCGATTGACTGCTTCAGCACGATGAACATGAGAAGTCTTGGCATAGACAAGTGTTGTGCCAATGTCCTCATGACCGAGCAAATCCCTGATGTCTTCCAGAGAAACGCCTTTGTTTCGAAGATAGGTCGCATAGGAATGACGCAGCGTGTGAAAATAGTATTTGTGACGATAGACCACACGTTCAAATTTTTTCCCATTAATTCTCTGCTTGTAAGTCAACTTTTGTTCAGGAATGCAAAGGTCAGCTTTCTTAAGATAGTAACGAAACTGTTCGTGTAATGTCTTTTTTCTCAATGGAGCGTCAGGGCTTCGATCACTTGGGAAGAGATACTTGCCACCTTGAATGATAGAAATCCACGATTTCAAAGGATTGATGAGCTGGTCAGGAAGAGGAACATAGCGATCTTTTCCATAGTTGGTCTTTTTTCGAAGAGTGTACTTGCTATCAACGATTTTAAGTGTCTTTGTGGCAAGATCAACATTCTCAATCTTGATAGAGCAGACTTCGCTGATACGCAGTCCACAAAAGAATGCAAGAGCCACAGCAACACCTACTTTTGGATTGTCGATGACATCCATGATTCTGACAAGATGTTCAGGATAGAAAACGTTTGGGATTTTGTTGCGGTTTGCCATTTTTAAAGTGTCCTCATGATTGTTCGAAGCTCTTCCATGACAAGGAGACCTTGATTGCTCATGGCAACTTTGCGACGATTTGCAGAGATTTCCATTGCTTTACGAAGAGAAAGCTGACCCTTGGAAAGCTTGTCCTTGACATCATCGGGAATACGGGTGGCAATGAACCAACGATAGCAAGTTCCGGGAGTGAGTTCATGCTTGAGAAGATACTCATAGAGAATACGCTCATTAACGGTAAGGTCACGATAGCCTTTCCAGCCACGTCTACCGATGGGAACTCCCTTTTTCTTGTGAGCAAGATACGTGCGAATTTTTGAGAGCATAGCGATTAACTTTTCGCCCTCGAGCTCTGGCAAAATCAAATGAATGTCATTCTTGATTTCATTGACTTTGTCAAAGATGCACTTCTTCTTGCCATGATCCCTGATTCTGGTATTTCCAATCCTATCGTAGCTCATTTCTCTATCTCTTTCCATTCACTTTGTGAATGCTGTTTAATTTTTAAACGCTGTATTCAGGTAGTATGAACGCCCTATAGAACGAGATTTGACCAAAAAATCGAACCATGAATGCCTGTTAATAGGGTGCTTCCAGGACTTAGCTGTTTTTCTGGAGGAGCATGTGATAGAATAACTGCATGGGTATGTGCGATTTTAGGAAGGGTCTATGGAGCAGACCTTGAATATCAAAGATCCAAAGACCCAAGCATTTTCAGACCAGTTTGCGAAAGCTTTGAGGATTATTATGGCGTAAGGCTTTCACATATTGACTTTAATTTAGATGTAAGCGCCAAGAGACTATTAAAAATTATAGAAATGGAAAAACGCTCAAGTAGAAAAAATGGCTTTGTCAGTTAGCCCTCTCATCTCTTTCTTGAATTAATTCCGCAAGAAATGAATCAATATTTTTTTCACCATGCACTTTGTTGTCTCTTGTTCTTACTGTGACTGTGTTGTTTGCTATCTCTCTATCTCCTATGCACAAGATATAATTATATTGTTGCAACTGAGCTTCTCTCACTTTTTTATTGATTGTTTGTTGTGAATTATCAATATCAACTCTAAATCCATTATCATGAATTTGTTGTGCAATTTTTTCTGCATATTCATTATGGCGATCTGCAACAGTCAACAAAATTATTTGATTTGGATTTAGCCACAATGGGAATTTTCCTGCTGTATGTTCAATAAAAACCCCAATGAACCTCTCAAGTGATCCTAAAATCGCACGATGAATTACGACTGGATTGTGTTTTCTTCCGTCTTGTCCTTCATAGAATGCATCAAATCTATTTGTCAAGTTAAAGTCAAGCTGAATTGTTGCTAATTGCCATGTTCTTCCAATTGCATCTTTAACATAGAAATCTATTTTTGGGCCATAAAATGCTCCTTCGCCAGGATTTAGTTTGAAATTTATATCTTGCTTTCTTAATACTTCATGCAATGCTTCTTCTGCCATTGCCCACAATTTTTCATCGCCCAAAGCTTTCTCTGGCTTTGTTGATAATTCAACATGGTCAAACTCAAATTTGAAAACATGTTTGTAAACATGATTGACAAAATCAATTATTGCTTCAATTTCTGGCTGGATTTGTTCTGGAGTGCAGAAAATATGTGCATCATCCTGCTGGAATTTTCTTACTCTTGTTAATCCACCAATAACTCCTTTCAATTCATTTCTGTGTAGAACTCCAAAGTCAGCAATTCTCAACGGCAATTCCTTGTAGCTTCTTGTATGTGACTTAAAAATTAGGGCATGGCTTGGACAATTCATAGGCTTTAATGAAAACGGTTGAGAATCTGACTCAGTCATAAACATATTCTCTTTGTAGTGTTCCCAATGGCCAGAAGTTTCCCACAATTTTTTGTTGAATATTGTTGGAGTAATAACTTCCTGATAGCCGCGCTTTCTATACTCTTCTCGCAAAAAATTAACAAGAGTGTTGTAAATGTAAGCGCCTTTTGGATGAAAGAAAACACTTCCTGGAGATTCTTCTTGAAAAGAAAACAAATCCAAGCTTTTTCCAATTACTCTGTGATCTCTTTTTTTTGCTTCTTCCAACATTGTCAGATAAGCTTTCAAATCTTTGTTGTCTGGATATGAAATTCCATAAATTCTTGTAAGTTGCTTGTTTTTTGCATCTCCTCTCCAGTAAGCGCCGGCTAATTTTGTCAGTTTGAATGATTTTACTAAACCAGTGTTTGGGATATGGGGACCACGACACAAGTCTGTGAATTCACCTTGTGAATAAACAGAAATAGTGCCTTCTTCCATTTCTTCAATCATTTCTAATTTAAATTCATTATTTGCAAACATTTTTTTTGCTTCTGTTTTAGAAACTTCTCTTCTTGAAACAACATATTTTGCATCAACAACTTTTTTCATTTCTTGTTCGATTTTTTCAAGATCTTCTTCAAAAATTTTTGTTTCTCCGAAGTCAATATCATAATAAAATCCTGGCTCAATAGTTGGGCCAATGGTTAATTTTGCATGAGGATAAAGTCTCATCACCGCCTGAGCAAAAACATGTGCAGCAGAATGCCAGAAAACATCCTTGCCCTCTTTGTCTTTGAAAGTAATCAATCGCAAAGAAGAATCTTCTTTTATCGGCAAAAAAGCATCTACAATTTTGTTGTTTACTTCTGCTGCTAACGTCGCTCTTGCCAATCCATCAGAAATTGATTTTGCAATTTCTAATGGTGTAGAATTATCAGGAAAATCCTTTTTGCTCCCGTCTGGAAATATGATTTTAACCATACAAGAAAAGACAGTTGCTAGCTATAAAAAGCTTATGTCAGCTGCTTATATTAAGTGTGTTAGCAGAAGTCAATGTTGCATCATGAGTAAAGTAATAAAGAGCAATAAGAAGCAGAATGATTACAATAGTAATGACAACAATATGCCATTTCTCCATACAAATGTGTTTGTTTCCTGAGCATTTAATAATTTCTAAATCCAGCCTTTTCTTCTGAAGTAAAAGAAAAAGGTTATTACTGTAGTTGCCATCAATCCAAGAGAAAAATAATATCCAAAGTTCCAGTATAATTCAGGCATATTGCGAAAGTTCATTCCATAAATTCCTGCAATTAATGTTGGTGCCATAAGAAGTGCTGTTATTACTGTGAGTACTTTCATCACGTGGTTAATATTGTTTGAGACTGAACTTAAATAAATATCTAATACTCCAGTAAGAACATCCCTGTAAGTCTCTTCCCTGTCTATCAATTGGACTGTGTCATTATAAAGATCTCTAAATTTTCTCACATCTTTTTTTCTTATCTCTGAGATATATTCTTTTTCTATCCCTGCAATTACTTCTCTGTTCGCTGACAATGATTTGTGCATATAAATGAGGGCTTTCTTCAATTTGAAAACTTTGATAGCATGACTTCTTTCTGGTTGCTCAAATACATTAAGTTCTATAATATCGACTTCCCTTTCCAATTCGTCAAATGCTTTGAAATAGTCGCTAATTATTTCATTCATTAACATATACAGAAAGTCACTTTTTGACTCTAAAGCTTTCATTCTTCCTCGTGCAAGAAGATCATTTATTCTGTCAATAGCATCTATCGTAGTTCTTCTTATCGTAATTACATTGTTTTTATCAGAGATGAAGCAAGTAACTGGAGTAGTGTACCATCCTTTTTTCTTTCTGTAGACTGCATCAAATACTACAACAGACCAATTTCCTATGTCAATGACATGCGGTCTTTTTTCCTTCAAATGATTAATTAATTGTCTCAGAGATATCTCTGTGGCATCAGAAATCTTTTCTATTTCTTTTTGTGTAGGATCAATGACATCAAGCCAGACAATAACTCTTTTTTTGAAGTCAGCTAGGCTTCCAGAAACAGCCTTATCACCTGCTTTTTTTAATATAGTAAACATGCTTATGGAGAATTCTATTAGTAATTTATAAATATGATCTTGTAAGGCGAGGATTTTCGCTATGTTTAAATAGGCTTCAGGAGTTCTTCCGAGAGAAAAAGAGGTTCTGTTGTATCGTTAGTTGTTAAGGTGATAATATGACAATAAATGTGTTAGTATCGGGGCTGCCAGGCAACATGGCTGGTTTAGTTGCACAAAGAATTCTTTCTGAAGAAGGGATGAAACTTGCAGATTATGGCCTTACAGGCATTGATGTTCCAGAATGGAATCATGCTGGAAAAAGTGTTGCTTTGATAAAGCTCGAGGATGGAGTCGAGGATATTCTTAAGGATTTGAAAGACCGATATGTTTCTGAGCAATTTGTCCTAGTAGACTACACAGCACCAACTGCGGTAAATTCAAATACAGAATTGTATTGTAGGCTAGAAATTCCATTTGTTATGGGCACAACTGGAGGTGATAGGCAAAAGTTATTGGAAACTGCAAAAAATGCAGGAGTTCCAGCAGTTATTGATGTAAACATGAGCCCAGCAATCGTTGTTTTCAAGGCAATGTTGGCTTATGCAGCAAAAATTCTTTCTTTAAACTATCCAAACAATCCAACAGGAGCAGTTGCAGATGAATCTTTTTACAAAGAAGTAATTGATTTTGCAAGAAAATACAAAGTGATGATAGTTCAGGATGCAGCATATGCTTCTTTGAGACACGATGGTAAAAAGAATACTTTCTTGCAGGTTGAGGGTGCATCTCAAGTAGGGTTTGAAGTTTATTCGGCTTCAAAGGCTTTCAATGCAACAGGATGGAGATTTGGATTTGCCGCAGGAAATCCGTTAGCAATAGAAGTTCTAGAACAGTTAAAGATAATTTGGATTCTGGCCAGTTTTTAGCAATACAATACGCGATTGCTTATGCAATGGACCATCCTGAAATTACTGAAGGTGCAGCAGGCGATTATGGAAGAAGATTAGGAGCAATGGCAGATATACTTCAATCTGTTGGAATTCAAGCAGAAAGACCTGCCGGAGGATTTTTCTTGTATTCGCCTTCCCCAAGAGGAACTGAATCGGGAAAGGTATTCAGAACAGCCGATGATTTTATGGCCTACTTATTGACAGAAAAACAAATAGTGACTGTTCCTTGGGATGATGTGTCTTCTGAACCAGGCATTAGGTTTGCGGCACCTTTTCCGGCTAATACTTTGGAAGAGGAAGTAAGGATTTTAGGCGAATTTAGAAAACGAATGTCAACTGACAGGTTTGTCTACTGATTTCCTTTCCGACAGCTTTTTAAAGAAAATTCTAAAGCTCTTAGTTAAAGCCCCGGTAGCTTAGACATGCGTTTAAGCATGGAGCAACAGGTAGAGCGTGTGGCTGTTAACCACAAGGTCACCAGTTCGAGTCTGGTCCGGGGCGCTATTGGGGGGCTTTAGCCCCTCTTCATTTTTGTTTTTCAAAATGAAACCCCTTCCCAAAGACTTCTTCAAAAGAGACACAGTAAAAGTTGCCAGAGAATTAGTTGGCAAAATTTTGCAGGTTGGTAACAAGAAAGTAAGAATTGTCGAGACAGAGGCATACAAGCAAGATAAAGCAAGCCACGCAAGGAAAAAGACACCAAGAAGCGAATTAATGTGGACAACTCAGGGTCATGTTTATGTCTACATGATTTATGGGATGTATTTCTGCCTAAATATAACAACAGATGTTTCTGCAGGAGCTGTGTTGATTAGGGCAGCAGAATCAGAAGACAATAGTTGCAGTGGTCCAGGAAAATTGTGCAAGACTTTGAATATCACGATTAAAGATAACAAAGCTCCGCTTGGCAAAAGAATAAAGATTCTTGACGATGGATTTAGGCCAAAAATTGTTGCAACAACAAGAGTTGGGATAAGAGAAGACACACATTTGCCTTGGAGATTCTACATAAAAGGAAATTCTTGCGTGTCGAAGAAATAGAGCTCATTATATCCTGGATCATAGAAAACCTTTTATATTACAATGTATACAATGTAATACAATGATGATGATTAAAGACTCAATGGTGTTAATACATTTAGCTCATTCATCTGTACTTCATGATAGTTGTGGATTTTTTGGCAAAGTGCTAATCCCTTTATCTGTTGAAGAAGAAGTTGTACAAAAAGGTAAAGAGAAAAATTACGCAGATGCCTTTGTTGTTGAGCAAGCAATAAAGGAAGGCAAAATAATTGTAAAAGAAATAAAAAACAAAGATCTTGTCAAAAAAGTAGATGAATTCAATATTTTTGGCGGAGAAGCAGAATCTGTTGCGCTTTATTGGCAAGAAAAAGCAGATTTACTTGCAACCGACGATGACAATGTAAGAAAGAAGAAGGATATTTTGTTGTTAAATTTAATAGGAACTCCGGCCATTTTATTGACGCTATATAAAAATAAAAGAATTTCAAAAGAAAAAATGAACATTGCAATAAAAAGATTAAGAGAATATGGCTGGTTTAGTAGCACAGTTTTAGATAAGCTTATGTTGGAAGTAAAATGACAAATGCAATAAGTGTTAGGATTGAAGAGGAGTTCTTACATAAAATAGATTCTCTTGGAAAAGATACAGGTTTAGACAGAAGCACAGTTATTAGACAATTAATTAGCAAAGGATATGATGAACTTGTTAAGGAAAAAATGGTGCAAAAATATGTGGAAGGCAAACTTACTTTTTCAGCAGCAGCACACAGAGCAGGTATGACCTTATGGGACTTTGAGAAATTCTTGGTTGAAAAAGGTTTCAAATCACAATATTCTATAGAAGATCTGCAGGAAGAGATCAAACTATTGTCTCGTTGATTCCCCCAACCAAAGAAAATTTACAATTTTCATGGTTCCGAAATCATTGATTTCACAACCTTTAAAAATGAAATCGTGAACTTTGGTACTACTTGGCCCTGTAGCTTAGCCTGGTGGAGCGTACGATTGACTAAAATCAATACGAAACTGATACCACAAGGTTGGCAGACATCGTAAGGTCCCGCGTTCAAAATGCGAAAGCATGAAAGTCACGGCAGGGCCATTCATTTTTAAAAAAGTTTGCATCTGTCAACTATTGTTGGATTTTCTTTTTGAAATCTGAAGTATTCTGATTTCAATTCCTCAATATATTCTAAAGGAAGCTCTAATTTAGCCATTGCTGCTTCATTCATTTCAAAAATATCAATAATTCTTCCAGCGTCGATGTAAGCAATATCTATTTCACTAGGAGAAGAACTGTTGTATAGGGTGTTTATTCTATAAAAAAGGCTTCTTTGAACTAATCCGAAAACTCTCAATACACCAGCATATTGAGGCTCTGTTCTTGCTCTTTCAATTGCTTCCAGAGAATTAACTATATAGTCATAAGGATAAGAAATTGTTTCATCATGAAAAAGAAGGTCACTAAGTTCTGCTGTTGTTTTATCATCTCTTTCACGCATCAATCCTTTAGGGCATGCTTCTCCTGGTAAGCTGAAGATTGAGATCATTTTTCTTTGTGCTCTTATTTTGCTTTTAAACTTTCTTTTTTTCTGCTCTTGTTTATCCATAATGTTTAAATATTTCTTCAAAATTCAGCCTGAGGGTTAGATATGACACAGCAAGTTCAGCCGATATTTATTCTTCCGGAAGGTGCAACAAGAACTACTGGAAGGACTGCACAGCGCAATAATATAGCTGCTGCTAAATTAGTTGCTGAGACTGTCAGGACAACTCTTGGGCCAAAAGGCATGGACAAGATGCTTGTGAGTTCTATTGGAGATATTACTGTAACAAATGATGGTGTTACAATTTTGGAAGAGATGAATATTGATCATCCTGCTGCAAAGATGATTGTTGAAGTTGCAAAAACACAAGAAAATGAGGTAGGAGATGGCACAACAACTGCAGTAGTTTTAGCAGGAGAATTACTGAAAAATGCAGAAAATTTGCTTGATCAGGAAGTGCATCCAAGCATTTTGGCAAGAGGATATAGGGCAGCTGCAGAAAAGTCATTAGAAATTCTTGAACAAATTGGAGAAAAAATCACAATAAAAGATACCCAAACACTAGAAAAAATTGCTATGACGGCAATGACTGGAAAAGGAGCAGAAGCATATAAAGAAAAACTTGCAAAAATTGTTGTCACAGCAATAAAAGAAGTTGCAGAAGAAGAAAATGGAAAGACAATTATTGACAAAGAAGATATTAAGATAGAAAAAAATGTTGGTGGCTCTGTTGGGGATACGGAGTTGGTTGAAGGACTGGTTATTGACAAAGAAAGAGTCCATCCTTCAATGCCAAAACACATTAGGGACGCAAAAATTGCTTTGATTGACTGTGCATTGGAAATAAAAGATACTGAAATTGATGCTAAAATTTCTATAACGAGCCCGCAGCAAATGCAACAATTCCTTGATCAGGAAGAAAAAATGTTGAAAGATATGGCAGATAAAATTGCTTCTTCTGGAGCAAATGTTGTTTTCTGCCAGAAAGGTGTTGACGATTTGGTACAGCATTTCTTAGCAAAACAAGAAATCTATTGCGCAAGAAGGGTAAAGGAAAGCGACATGGAAAAACTATCGAGGGCAACAGGTGCAAGAATTGTTACAAATTTGGTTGATCTTTCTAAAGGGGATTTGGGAAAAGCAGGATTGGTGGAGGAAGTGAAAGTTGGCGAAGAGGAAATGACTTATGTTAGAGGATGCAAGAATCCAAAAGCTGTTACAATAGTAGTTCATGGCGGAACAGAGCATGTTGTTGATGAAGTTAAGAGAGCATTGACAGATGCAATTGGTGATATAGCAGCGTCATTAAAGACAGGAAAAGTTGTTGCTGGAGCTGGTGCAACTGAAATAGAATTAAGCAAACAACTAAGAAAGTTTGCTTCTTCACAAGGCGGGAAAGAACAGCTGGCAATAAATGCATTTTGTGATGCATTAGAAATTATTCCAAGAACTCTAGCAGAAAATTCCGGCTTAGATCCAATAGATATATTGACAGAATTAAAGGCAGCTCATGGGCAAAATAAAATGTGGGCAGGGATTGATGTTTTTTCTGGCAAAATAGTTGATGCATGGAAAACCGGTGTAATAGAGCCATTAAAGATAAAGACACAGGCAGTAAGCAGTGCAGCCGAAGTTGCAGTTATGATATTGAGAATAGATGATGTCATTGCAGCAGGTGGAGAAGCTCCAAAACCTTCTATGCCGCAAGGCATGCCCGAGATGTGATTGCTGTATTATGTATATGCACCTTTCTAATTCTTTCTGATTTTAATTTAATATACTTTTTTCTATACCAGTATGCAAAAGATTTATATATGGGTACTGGCAAAAATAGCATTGATAGTAATGCACGAAGACATACAGCGATTGAACGCATTAGCAAAGGCACTCAGAGATACTGGTTTGGCTAAGACTTCTGATGAAGCATTAAGAATGGCAAAATCAATAAGAGAAGAAGCACTTGAAGACATTAAAGAAATTAAGGAAACTGAGGAAATTGATCTCAATTCTAAAGATTTAGCACGAGAAATTGTTCAGGAAGGAGAGCAAATGGCAACAAGAGTTCCTCTTGAATATGAGAAAGAATTAGATGACATTGAACATGTTGAAGAAGAGTTAGAAGAAGAAAAAGAGATTCTTGAAGAGGAACTAAAGCCGGATCATGCTGAAGAATTAAAGAAAGAAATAGAGTTTTTGAAAAATGACCAAAACGAGTTTCTTATTTCTGCAATTAAGGAAAAAATAGAAGATGTAAAAAAAGCAAGAGAGGAAGGCGATGAAGAAAAAGCCAGAATTGAAATGGAAGCTCTCAAAGAACAAATGACTTTATTGCAAAGTATAAAAAGAGGTGAAACTTAATGACAAGCATAACAGAAATACAGAGACTAAACGAGATGACAAAAGAGCTAAGAAGCCATGGCATGGCCTTTTCTAGTGATGATGCTGTTCAAAATGCAAGGAAAATGATTGATACAAAAGATATTGATGAGAATGTTTTTTCATCGCAAGCAATTCTATTAAAAGAAGAGAAAAAAACTGAAGCAAAAGACGTGAGCAAAGACGATCTCATAAGAGCAATGGAAGAAAATGCAAAATATGTTGCTGAACAAATGAAGGCATTTAAGACAGAAATATCCTCTATGAAAACTGATATAGAAAATCTTCGCAAAGAAATCGTAGGCATAAGAATTAATTCTGCCCGGGAAGAGATAAAAGAAAAACCAATTCGGCAGAGCACTTCTCAGATGATGCAACAAGCAGCTCAACAAACTCCAGCCGAGCCGCATCCAAGACAAGGAAACTTCGAGCAAAAGGAGGTTTCTATAGAAAAAATGTTTTATTTTGGCAAGAAATGAACCATAAAAATGTTGCAATAATTGCAGCAAGAAGAGCAGGGAAAGCTTTGCTGAAATTATATGATAAAAAGATTTTCTTTGAGAGAAAAGGACAACTTGATTTAGTAACAGAAGCGGATAAAACAGCAGAATCTATTATTATTAAGGAAATAAAAAAACATTTTCCTGAACATGATATAATTGGAGAGGAGTCCGGCAAAACAAAAAATGGCTCAGAATACTTATGGACAATAGACCCTCTTGACGGTACAAACAACTTCCTCAAAAAAGTTCCTTATTGGTGTACATCAATTGCTTTGCTAAAGAATAATGAACCAATTTTAGGAGTTATTTTTGATCCTTTTCATAATGAGTTGTTTGTTGCTAAAAAAGGCAAAGGGGCAACATTAAATAAAAAGCCAATTTTTGTTTCACAAACAACTCAACTTTCAGATGCGATTGTTTCTTATGAGCAAGGACATCTGATGGATCAAAGATCATTTTTTGCTGTCTTGCCAATAAATAAAAAAATCAGGGCATTGAGAATAATGGGCTCAACAGCATTGAATTTAGCTAATGTTGCAGCCGGAAGATTTGATGCTTTTATCTCCAGAAATATTACTTATTGGGACTTAGCAGCAGGTATAGTGATTGTTAAAGAAGCAAATGGCAAAGTGGCAACAATAGAGGGAAAGTCATGGTCTTTTTCTGAAAAATCGATTGTTGCAAGCAATGGCAGATTAAAATTGTAACTACTATATAGTAGATAAAAAATCAAAAGATTTATATAGTGGTTGCTATATTATTACTTCTTATGGGTGGTAATGATAGAGTGGATTTAGGAGTCCAAGCAGTCGTGCCTAGACAAGAAACTTACTTAGAAAGAGGAATGCCTCTTATAAGAAGAGTTTCTCCTTTACTTTTGACAACTGTCGACATAGTCAATTATCTAATTCACAACATAATCCAGCCGGGGACTAGTGCAATAAAAACAGACGAAGTAATTAGTCCTGAATTTGAAAAATTTAGAACTCTTACTGTTGAAGATGCAATAAAAAAAGCATACCAACTTTCTAGAAGATATTTGACAGACAGATATGTTCCTCAAAGTAGAGTAGAAGCTTCTTTAGCTTCATCTTTGGCTTCGTCTTTTGGGCTGTTGGAAGGCTTAGTCACAGCACAAAGAGCAGCAATTTATGATGGGGTGACAGGTTTGTTTACAAGACAAAATCTTGATGTACTCTTGAGCCAGGAAATGGCACAGTCAAGGAGACATAAGACTCCTTTGTCAGTTGCTATGTTCGACATAGATGATTTTAAGTCAGTAAATGATACCTGTGGTCATGGAGTCGGAGACGATCTTTTAGCAGCAATTGCTAATGCCATAAAGAGAAGTGTGAGAGAGGAAGATTCTATCGTACGTTATGGCGGGGAAGAAATCATGGGAATTTTTCCAAATTCTGCTCCTTGTCAAGTCGCAGAAATGATTAGATCACGTGCATTACCTGTAGTTAGAAGGACAGTAGTAATTGACTCTAACGGCAATGAAGCAAAGAGAACAATAAGCACAGGAATTGCACAATATTCAGGAGAAACAGTCAGAGAGTTAACAGATAAAGCTGATTTTGCAATGTATAAAGCAAAAACGGCAGGCAAAGACAGAGTGTGTGTGTTATTGCCTGACGGGAATTATTCTTTCTTTCAGTAAAAAAGATTACTGTACAGTAATCAAAAATTAGCAATGTTTTTATAGTCTTTCAGCTTTGTACTTTCTATGGAGAAGGGGGCAATTCATGAAGGAGAGAGTTCAGAAATTATAGATCTTATTTATGATCAGAGCGGACTGTTCAAACGCTGGTATTTCGAGAAAAATTTCTGGAATCTGCTTGGTAGAGGAGAAGGAGAATTTCAGTTTGTGCTTGTAGATATTTCTAATAAAGAGACGCCCCAAATAAAGCAAATTGTCGACGAGTTTACTAACAATTCTTCTTATTATTGTGGATTTAGGTTTGAGCCAGATTTACTTGGGTTTATATTTAAATTTGAGGACTTAGGAGATTTAGAAAAGATTCTTGGAAAACAAAGAGAAAAAGGGATTTTTCATAGCTCTCCTGTAACCATCTCAAAAAACTTTTCTCCTGAAGAAATTTATGCTTTAGCTATTAGAAGTCTTTATCTCCCTCATTCAAATGGAAATAATACAATGCATTAATCCTAAAAAACCAAAACATTTATAAATTATCTAATGTTTACCACTTCACAGTTAAAAGAGGGTGTTTGTGCTGGGATGGTTTAAAGTATGAAGAACACCTATTGGCTTGCATTAATGGTTTTGATATTCTCAATTTTTGCACTTTCAGTTAATGCAACAAGTAATCAGGTAGGAACATTTGTTAATATAACTAATTTTACAACAACAGCTCCTCAATTGAATCTTTCTCAATCGCATGTAGGAAATTTTACAGTACAGTTTATTAATCAAAGTGGAAATGGAACAGGAACAATTTCATTTTCTTCAACCACATTTACAGGACTAAAACTAAAGACAAATTTGTCAGGCATCATAAGCTTTAATGCAAGCTCTCTGTTATTCTTGGCAAACAGAAGCGCATTTATTACTTATACAATTACAGTTCCTTCATCTGCTTCAAGCGCGTTTGCAGATAATTACACTGGTTTTATTAATGCAACATTTAACGCAACAAACTGGGACTTCTTTCGTGTAAATTTTACAGTGAATGCTCAACCCTCTTTGACAGCAACAAATCCAAGTGCAACAGCAGTTCAAGGTCAGTCAGGAACAGGAACATTTACAATAACAAATACAGGAAATACAGATCTCAGCTTAGTTAATTTCACACTTGGTCCATTTACTTCAGGAAGCAACACATTATCAGCAGTTTCATTAAACTTCACAAACTCAACTACTGTGCCATTTGGTCAATCAAGTTCAATACTTGCTACAATATCTCCATCAACTAGTCAGGCAACAGGAACTTATTCAGGACCAATAACTTTCATTTTTGATGGTAGGCAACTAAATGCAACGTTAAGCGCAACTATTAGCGCAGCAGCATCAACAGTTTCTGTGAGCGGAAGCGGGCCAACTTTGGTAAGGAACACAACAAAGAATGTTGGCAATTTAACAATAACAGTTTCAAACACAGGAAATACTAACTTGTCAAGTTTGACTGTTAATATTCTTGCTCCAACATCTGGAAGTACTTCATTAGGAACAAGCATATTCTCAGCTTCAAGTTATTCAATTAGTTCATTGCCAACAGGAAGCTCTCATATTAATAATATAACAACTACAATTGGAAGCACAACTGCTGCAGGAACTTACACTGGAATACTTAATGTTACCTTTACAAATTCAACTGGTGGCTCAACATTTACCTCAGGATCTTACTCAATTGTTGTAAAAGATCCAACAACTTCTTTAACAGTTCCATCACTCGAATTCACAGCAAAACAAACTGATAGGAATTCAACAATAAAGAAAAATATCACTGTCATAAACGCAGGAGATACAACTCTTACATTGCTTACAGTAAATTCAACAGTTTCAAATTTGTCATTCAGCTCATTTAACGACACAAGTTTGCTTCCAGGCGAAAATGCATTTACAACTGCAAGCTTGTTCATTTCAAGCTCTCAAAATACAGGAAAAGTAACTTTAGGAAGTTATAATGTATTTTCAGACTTGATAAGCAACTCTGCTACTGTAACATTAAATCTTGAATCAAAATTAAAAATAATTGACATACGTGCTAAAGTAGAGGGTGCTTCAGACAATAATCTAAAAGATGGTGATACAATTCAGGATGAAGCCACTACCGGCGATACAGTTGAATTTGTTGTTGAAATTGAAAACCAGTATTCCGCGAGCGAGAATATTGATATCAAGGATGTTGATGTTGAAGTAACTATTGAAGATATTGATGATGGAAGGGACATGAATGAAGAAGAAAGAAATATCGACATAAGGGCAGACGACTCTGAAACATTGACATTTACATTTGAGCTTCCAGAAGATCCTAAAGACTTGGATGAAGGCGATTATGATGTAGTAATAACTGCAGAAGGAAAAGATGAGAAAGGAATTATACAATCAGATAAAGCAACACTTACTTTAGAAGTTAAAAAAGAAGAAGATGACTTGAGAATAAATTTATTTGTAATTAATCCAAACCCTCTTTCATGCGATAGAAATCTTATTGCAACTGTTACAGTAACAAACTTTGGATCTAATGACCAAGACGATACTTTAGTAACAATTGGTTCAAGCGAACTTAATTTAGAGCAAAGTTATGTTGTAGACTTAAACGAAGAAGAACGTGACTCAAGATCATTTAGTTTTGCAATACCTCAAGGAATTGCTGTAAAGGCTTATCCATTTACAGCAAGTGTTTACTATGACGGCGGAAGAGTCGGGAAAACTGATTTAGGAGACTCAGAAACAATTCAATTGAATGTTCAAGAATGTAAACCAGAAGCAACAACTAAAACAACTACAGAAACAACAACTGAATCAATTACAACACAGCAGGCTGCATTTGTTCAAGGAATAGTAGCAACGGGAATTGCTCCAAGACAAACAGTCAAAGCAGTAGAAGAGCCAGTTGAGGAAAAGACTCCTTTCACAGAGACAACAACTTACTTGCTCTTGCTGGGAGGAGGAGTTGTTGTAACGGTTTTGTTGCTGATTGGATTAATGATTATAATGTTTATCTAATAGTTTTTCCATTTTCTTTATTCTTCTATAATTATTTTCCCAAAGATTGTTTGCCTGCTCTACAAGTAGTTTAAGATATTCTTTTGGAACATTTTTCAATACAGGAGCTTCTAAGCGACCAGTGCCAATAACTTCAATTGTAATTTTTCTTTTTATTCCTATAATGCCAGAGCGTTTGAAGCCGTTGTTGTAGAATAAATGAAGTATTTGTTCTGCTGCTTCAAGATTTTTTGCACAAATATGAATTATTGTTGGCTCAAACCGAAAAGAAGCTGTCTTTTTTATCTTTTTTATTGCCGGCAACAATTTATTGAGCGTTATTTTGTCATGGCTCTTTAACAGCCAAATTGTCTTGTCTTTTCTATCGCTTCTTTCAATCAGCACAATTCTGCCTGAACAAGAAGATGTTGTGTAGAAGTTTTTGTTTTTATTAATTATAGAACAAAGTTTTTTGATGTGTTTGTCAATTTTTCCTTCTATACTTTTGTCTTTTTTTGAGAGAAAAGTTTTTTTTTCATTTTGAAAGTTCAT
>JAWCRX010000004.1:0-17334 GCA_038869035.1 Candidatus Woesearchaeota archaeon
TTCCTTCAACAAATCTTGTAGCCTCGTGAGCAAGATAAAAGCCAAGTTTATCCACAATATCTCTGTGTTCATGAGAGTTTTTCTTATCTTTGAAGCCTATTGTTGTGGGGATTAGTATTTCCCTTCCTAAAAGCGGATCTTGAGTTCTTATCATTGAAGACAATTCACAGATTTGTTCCTCTGAAAAAAATGCCGAAGCATTAAAGCCCAATGAATGATATCGTTCATGATCGATTGGATAAGTCTTTCCACTTGCTTCCCACAGCAAGTTATGAAGAACTTCTTCCCTTTGACCCCTTCTCTTTGCGCCTTCGATGAATTGCGCTGATGCAACTGCAAGTAATTTCGTGAGCTCTTGTTTAACATCTTCTGGAAATATTTCAAGAGTTGTATAAAGTCTATCTGCAATTGCTCCATTATAAAATGGGTGAACTCCTTCTTGCAAAGGTTGAGCTGTGTATACAAGATCGTGAGATGCTTGTGATTCAGAAATTCTCTCTCTTTCTATTTCATCTCTATCTAAAGTAAAAAATTCTTCTGCTAAAGCAATCCTAAACCATAGATATTTCTCTAAAGTTTGAGGATCACAAACAAGGGATCTGAGATTTGTTTCTCTACCAGGTGCATAAACAAGTGTTTGAATATGAAAGAGAGCATCATTAGAGATAAGCACTTTTGCTGCTGGAGGCAATTTTGATTTATCAAATACAGCATGTAGTTTGTCAAGGAAATCTAAATAAACTTCTTCTGCAGAACCGCTCCTTTCTTCTTCTAAAATGCTTAAACGAGAAGCTCTTTCTCTTATTCTATATATCGTTTCTTGAGAAACACTTCCATAGCATCCGGAATTTTCGATCTTTTCTTCTAAGTCACTTAATGATTCATCAACATCTTTGCTCCTTATGAATATAGGAAGAGTGCCTAAAAATCCCGGCAATCTTCTGATTCTAGGAATTTCAGATATCAATGGTCTCATAGTTTTAGCTAAATAAACTCTATCGAAGAAGTCTTTCACTGTTGTCATTATAGTCGAGAAAATGTTTAAGGGCTTTTAAATCTTTCGCTTTTTTACTTCTTGTTAGTGACAACTTGTTTGCAAAAGATGTTTAAGAGCTAGAAAAAAAGAACCTGTTTTCTTATTTTCTTTGGATTGTCATGACATTTCTACAGGTCAAAATTATTGGGATGGTTTCCTGTTCCCACAAGCCATGATAGCTCAGGGCAGACTGAAGCCCGAGATAAGCCGGCTTAAAACAAAAAACAGAAAGGTTTATTTCAGGATGTTTTGTATAAAACCCTTTAGCCAGCCTGATGATTTTGCCTTTTTTTAACAAATTCCTGACAAGCAATTTTGAATAATTGCTTTTTTTCTTCCCTATTATTCTTTCGATTGATCTGAAATCTACAACAGGACTTTTCTCAAATAATTCCTCAATTGTGAATAATATTATAAATGGAGAAGTGCTCTATAGCTATAAAGGTGCTTTGATGGAAAAATGGGATGAAAAATCAGACAAAGCAAGCAAAATAGCTCCTGATAAAGAAAATGCTAACCTACAGAGGGATCGGTGTAGATCCTGAATATTTAAGAAGGAATAAAATAAAGATAGAAGAAAATAACAAAATAAAGAATTTAGTTGATAAAAAACTAAAATAAGAGAAGATGGCTAAAAAAGAGGTCATAGACTACATTAAGCAATATTCTAGTCAATATAGTAGAGAGGACCTTGCTAAAGCTTTAAGAAGAGACGGGGTTTCTGAAGAAGATATAATTGATGCTTTTAGGAAAGCTGAGAAAAAAGTAACTGTGTCATTGTGGACATTGATTTTTGTTGCAGTTGCTCTTGCTTTAACTTTCGGAGTAGTTTATTATTTTGTTTATGGCTTTGATTTTTTAATGCCAACAACAAAAGTTTGCACGACAAAAGAATGCTTTGTTTCTATGGCAAATAGATGTGATTTAACTGTTTACTCTGTTACAGAAGAAGGAACAACTTATGTTCATACAATAAAGAAAGGATGCATTTACAGTAAAACTGTGACAAAAGTTGCTCCAACTGAACCCCAAGATGTGAAAATATTGTTAGAGGGAAAATCATTCGAATGCAAATATTATCAAAATGCATTTAATAATGCATGGATGAATACCTTAACTCAAGGACTGCAAAATTGCCATGGAGAATTAAGAGAAGGGCTTCAGGAGCTAATGCTAATTCAATACAGACAGCTGGTGGCTGAGTTAAGGCAGAAATAATAGCAAAGTTTATGTACTCAACTAACAACGCAAGTGAAACAAAAATTAGATAGATTTAAAATTTATCAAAGAGAAACCTATAATGATGTTTTGAATCGTTTAATTTCTGACGTAAAAGAACCTTTGTCTTCAAAAACAATAAAAAGCATAAAACGCGCCCTTGAAGATATTAAGAAAGGAAGAGTTCATTCTCATGAAAAAAGGGCGAAAATTTAGTCTATAATATTGTTTAGTCTGATGAGTCTATAAAAGAGCTGAAAAAAAGAGAAAGAGCCTATAGCAATAAAAGTGTTGAGAGATTTAGAAAACACTAAGTTCTGATCTTCAATTTATTCTCAGCAAACTGTGAAGCAATTCCCCTTCCTGTCCAGAAAGAGTTTTGGTTTTTTAGCTTAGAAAGCGTTTCAAGCAATGTTGGCTCATGGACATACTCTGCATAAGTTACTTCAGTTAAGTTTGTTCTTTGTTTTATCCAAATTTCAGCAGTTTTTCTGTTGCCAATTTCATCCACTAAACCAGCTTCTTTTGCTTCTATGCCAAGCAAAAACATCCCATCTGCAACCTCCTCAACTTTTTCTCTTGACAAATTTCTGTTTTGCGCAACAGAATCAATAAAAATTGAATGAATTCTGTTAATTTTTTGTTTTAAAAGTAATTCTTCATCTGGCTCAAGCGATTTGAAAGGAGAACCAGCGTCTTTGTATCTTCCGCCAGTTAGTTCATGATATTTCACTCCATATTTTTCCATCAGGCCAGAGAATTCAAGGTAGCTTGACAATACTCCAATTGAACCAGTAACTGAAAGCTCATCTGCAATAATATGATCAGTTGCAGAAGCTGCCCAATATGCACCAGAAGCACCAAGTTCACGAATTACAGCAACTTTTGGTTTCTTTGCTTGCTTTATTGCGTCAACAATTTCCTTTGAAGCAACTGCACTTCCTCCAGGAGAATCAATTTCAAAAAGAATTGCCTTTATTTCATTATTTTTTTCTGCTTCTTCGATAAAGCTCATAACATCTGTTGAAGAAGTAGTGATTTCTCCCCAACTAGATTCAGAGCCATCTGTGGAAATCTCTCCAGTAATTGGAATTAAAGCAACGTTGCCTTCTGCTGGAAATGAAGTTCCAAATAAAGCAACAGAGAAGATTAATGCAGTTAATGAACTAATCATTAACAGACCAAATAATACAAGAACAATTATCCAGACTTTTGATGAAGTTGACTTTGCCATATTAAAATTCCTCAAAACTTTCCAATGCTTTAAGATGACCTTTTCTCTTTAAAAATTCTGTCTGTGCAGGATTGTATTTAAAAACAACATCGCCTTTTTCTTCGCCAGAAAATTCCCATGGCTCTACTACTACAAGATCACCTTCTCTGACCCACAAAGATCGTTTTAATCTGCCTGGAATCCTGACAATTCTTGATTTGTTGTCAAAACAGCGAACCCTCATCCTTGACCCGCCTAATCTTTGCTCAACAATACCAAAAACTTCTTTGTCATGAGGTAAGCGAACTCTTGTAATCTCTGTTGGCTCTTCATGGCCCGGCAAAGGCTTTTTTTTGAACATATTAAGAATAAGCTTGAGTGTTGTTTAAAAAGCTTTTTATACGACAGGGAGATTACAAAAATATGAGAACTTTTACAGGGCCAGCGTCAATAATCAAAAGATTTGCTGCATTTTTTGTTGACTTAATTATTTTGGAATTCTTCGCATTTAGCAGCTTAGAAAGGGTTGTGAGAAACTTGCTGCCGCAGGCGGGCTTTGCAGAGATGGCAACTTATCTTGAGCAAAATCCTGACAAACTGACTTTGCTTGTAGGTGTGGCAATTATTGCAGGAATTTATGCAGTGCTTTACTTTACATTGTTTGAATGGAGCATAGGGCAAACTCCAGGAAAAATGCTCGTCAAAATAAGAATAAAAGAAGACAAAAAAGTCGGATTTTTGAAAATATTCGCGAGCAACATTACATTTTTGCCAGTTTTTCCCTTCAACATTTTATGGATTGTTGATCCTTTGCACATGTTTTTCTCGCAAAAAAATCAGAGATTTATGGAAAAGTTATTTGGAATAGAAGTTGTGGAAGATTATAGTTACTAATTTAGTTTTTTGGAGAAAATGGGTCTCATACAGAAAATATTTACAACAGTCTTCCCAAGCACCTTATTGAGTCAAAAGAAACAAAACAAGCTTTGAAAGAACTCGAAAGAGATTGCTGGATTTTGTTCTGCAAAGAAAACTGGAGAAATTTATTATTCTCTTAATCATGAAAAAGCAGGTGAAATTTTACAGTTTTATGAAAAATATCATAAGAAATAAGACTCTACTCGACACTAAAAAATTGAAGCAAATTTTTCTATCTCATAGTAAATGATTAGATAAAAATTAGTGACTACTATACTATGTTGAAAGTCATGTTCAGTTGAAATAATTCCATTGCACTCAACTGCTTCTTGCTGTCTTGCGAAGGAGAAATAAGCGCTCACTGCCAAATGCGATTTTCAACGTGGCTTGAGTACTACTCAAAAAGAGAAACATTTAAATAAATCCCAAAAATGTCATTTTTATGAATGGAAAAGATCAGTGCACATATTTCTTGATGACAATTGTTTTGTTTGTTACTTTTCTTGCAACAATTATGCAAGTTTTCTCCTTAGAAAACAAGTACTTCCTTGTTGAACTAATTGTGTTGCTTGGTTTGCTTGTCTTGGGAGTTTATGGAATGATGCATTTTTATTCAAGAAATGGATGGCAGGCATTTTATGTATTATTTTTCATCCTTTTGTTGAATCAGATTGCTCTTGCAATAGGAAATAAGGCATCATGGATTGTTTCATTTATTGGGATAATTGGGTTTTGCATTGTTGGAATAAAGCATTATGACATTGAAATGAAGAAACACAAAGTAAGAGTTGTAACAATTGGAAAATCAACAGACAAAACCCGCGAAAAGCAAGGCTTTTCTGCGCGCAAAAAAATAAAAGAATTTTCTCGCGGAGCAAAAAAATTTAAAAGAAAGACAAGAAGAACAACTAGAAGAAAAAGAAGGTAGTTAACGTTTGATTCCCAGTTCTTTAAAGTTTAATGCAACATTTGCAGCCCCGTAGAGGCCAATTTTTTCTTCAATGACAACATAAACAGGGATTTGCTCAAGGATTTTTCCCTGATGAAGATTTCTTTCAAATTCATTCATAAATTTGCTTTGTTTGATGTAGTTAAGAATTTTAGGAACAATTCCGCCAGCAATATATAATCCTCCAAGAGACAAAGTATCTAAAGCAAAGTTTCTTGCTGCCTTGCAATAAATTTTAAGAAACATTTCCATTGCTCTTTTGCATGTCCTGTCGTTTATGACATGTTCAGCTATTGCGGCTGCTTTGTCCTCTGCTATGTCAATTTCTTGAGAATAACGATTACTTTTGTCAAGGTGAATTGCCCGCAAAAAATTGTAAATGTTAACTAGGCCCTTGCCAGACAAAAATTCCTCATAGTCTGGATGAAAATCTGTTTCGTTTTTTCTTTTCCACCACCTAACAAGTTCAATTTCTATTTCTTCAGTTATATGAAAATCTCCATGTCCTCCTTCAGAAGGAACAGGATAATATGTTTGCTTTTGCTTGTCAAAAATCAGAATTGCTTTCCCTAAACCTGTGCCAGCACCAATTACTGCTTTTGTCGCTCCTTTTTGAGAAGAAGGATTTGATTTAGGATGGGGAAGCAAAAAAAGCTGATGATTTTTTAGCAAATGAATCCCGTAACCTGTTGCTTCAAAATCATTTATCAAAGAAACAGAATTTAGCAAAGTATTTTTTAGAATTTCATGTGAATCAACGCTCCAAGATAGATTTGTAAACTGACAAAAATCCCGGTTAGATGAAACTGGGCCTGCGCACCCAAGACAACAATCTTTGACTTCAATATCATAACGGGATTTTGCTTCTCTTAATATTTCATTTATTGGGTCCCACAAATTATTAATGTATTTGCTTTCATAAACAAATGAGAATATTAAAGCAGTTTCTCTTGATTTGCCAAATATTGCAAGACGGCAATTTGTTCCTCCAATGTCGCCAACTAAAACGAATTCAAAAAATTGATCTTTGTTAAAATTCTCTTTTGGAATAAAAGTTTCTTCACGCATTTTACTCCTTCCAATAATAAGCTATAAGCCCAATTGCACCAATTGTGATTGCACTATCTGCAATGTTGAAGCTTGGCCAGAATGAAAATGAAATAAAATCAACAACATAGCCGTAAATTATCCTGTCAATTAGATTTCCAATTGCTCCTCCAAAGATTAGAGCTACAAAAAAAGCAACTACTTTGTTTGGAATCTTTTTATAGTTGTAAATGACATAGCCAATAACTGCAATTGTAAAAGCAATTAGAAACCATCTCCATCCCTGCAAAATGCTAAATCCTGCACCATAATTTATCACATGAGAGATAGAAAAAAAAGGAAGAAATTTTATTGATTCATTTAATTGAAATGAAGTTTTTATCAGATATTTTGTCAGTTGATCGAGAATAATTGTAACAACAGAAGTTATAAAAAAAGCGTGATTTTTATTCATTTTATTGCATTGCCAATCGCTCTAATCTTTCTAAACGCTGTGAAATACTCTCTACATTTGCTTTTATTGCATCTAATTTCGCAGAAATTATCTCCATATCCCTATCTCTTGCTGGTTGTTGAGGAAATTGTTGTTGAAATTCTCTAAATTGTTGTGATGGAGGTTGTGAGCCTCCAAATACGGGGTGCTCTGGCATTTCATAGCCTCGGCCAAATCTTTCTTCTTCCGGCAAAGCTGAAGGAGATGTAGATAGACCTTCAATATCAGGTAATTCATCTTTTTTCTTCCAGAACATTAGTTTATCCAAAATAGACATGGTCAACCTCTTTTCTCCATTATCTGGATTTTTAGTTTTTAAATCTTCCTAACAAGAAATGGTTAGCTTTTTACTCAATAAGAATTGCATTTACCGTGCCATGTTGGCCTGGTCTTGAGGTAACTTTTGCTTTTCCTTTTTCTGTAACAATAATTGCTCCTTTTGTGATTATGTTTCTTCTTGTGAAATGTCGGCTTGCTGGGTTGTCTGCAACAGAACTAATCTTTACTTGAGAATATGATTTTGATTTTGGGTCAAAAAGGTTTGCTTTTTGTGTTTCAAAGAGTCTAAATTTTAGATTTGAGCCACGAACTCTCTCTATTTTTTTCCTCTCCTCGCCAACTTTAGTATGAGTCGGCAATCTTCCCATATTACATTTCTTCTTTAGCCTTGTAGTTTTAACTACCTTGTATCTTCCGCCGCTTGGCTTCCTTTTTGATCTTTTTTGCGATATCATTTTTCTTGAAAACAATGGCTGAAAAGACTCTATCTTTTCCTGCCTTCATATTGGCAATGGAGTTGTGGTTTATTTATAAAGTCTATCGTTTTTTTCTAAAAAAGAAGATTAGAACTGCTGCAATTATGCCCACAATGAAAAGAAACAACATTGCTCCGAGAGAATTTGATTCTTGCTGAACTTTGATTTCTTTTTTCTCTGCTGCTACAGCAATTGTTTTGTAGGTTTGTGCATTTCCATCAACAACATAAGAATATGCTTTGGTGCTTCCTTGTGGAACATCTTTGAATTCCCATTTAACAAGAGGGTCTTTTTCCAAGATAATTGGCTTTTCTGAAAAAGTTATTTGATCAGTTGATTGTGCAATTTCTTTTGGAATAAAAACTAAAACTTCTCCTTTCTCAAGCGTTTCTTTTGTTGCAGGAACTTCAATAGTAATTTTTGATTTTACAATTTCTTTGCCTTCGTGCTCTATTTCAAAAACTTTTGTTGTTACTTCAACTTCAACAGGAATATCATCTTTTAGTTCTTCAAATTCTTGTGCAAATTCTTCTGTTGGAGGGGTTATTTCTTCAAAAGAAATAGCTTCTTCATGCTCAAAAATTTCTTCTACTTTCACATCAGCGGTTTCTATTTCATCTTCTGAAATTCCAAGCTCTGAATAGTCTTTCCCTGTTAATTCCTCTTCTTGAAAGGTTTCAAATTCTTCTTCAGCTTGCTCATCATTGGTAGAGAAAACAGATTCTTCTGAAATTTCTTCATAATGAGTTTCTTCAGCTATTCTTTTTCACTGATTTTAGGGGTATTTTCGTTGTAAAAAGTTCCTATTTCTTTGCTTACTTCAGGAAGAGTTGGTTCAACTGGATATTCAGAATAAGCTGGCTGGTCAATTGACGGATCTTCAACAGGCATTTCATGATAATTTGACTCATCAACATATTGAGGAAAATACTTTTCTTCATATGCTTGTTCGTCATATGTTGGCTTATGATAAGGCTCCTGATAAGCTGGCTCTTCAGAATATGTTCTTTCATCTATGTAAGGCTCTTCCTGTGCTGTGGCAGAAAATAAAAATAACAAAAACAATCCTAAAAAAATAAATTTTCTCGACTGCATTTAAGCAATAAATACACAAAACTTTATAAATGAAGCGAGAATTTTTCACGTATTGGCTTTTTGCCCAGGAGGAAAAATGGAAGCAAGCAGACCTTTAGACGCATTAAATGTTTCTAGAAATAAAAGAGTGATTGTTGAGCTAAAAAATGGCAAGCAACTTGTTGGGAAGTTGACAGCATTTGATATTCATATTAACACAGTTTTAGAAGATACTGAAGAAAGAGAAAATGGAGAGATAAAAAGAAAGCTTGGAAGGGTTTTTGTCAGAGGAGATACAATAATCTTAATATCTCCAGCTGAGTAAAATGGGAACAGGAACAAGCGCATTTGGAAGGAAAAGTGGAAAGAAAACCCACATTTATTGCAGAAGATGTGGCGAACATAGTTACCACAAAAGAAAAAAAGTGTGCAGCTCTTGTGGCTTTGGAAGATCAGCAAAGTTAAGAAGTTATAATTGGCAGAATTCTTAAAGCCAAGCATCGTTAATATTATATATAATAGGTAAGATCATTTCTGATTGTCTATCGCGGAGGTGCCGGAGCGGTCAAAAGAAATCAGGTTCATTGGTCGAACCCCTGGTTTCCGACCAAACGGGATAGGCTTAGGTTTCAGTGAGCTAATGCGATGATGATGAAGAAACCTATTGGCTTAGTGCCTACAGGGGTTCAAATCCTCTCCTCCGCATCCATATTTAATTATATTAATTAGGTGATTGGATGGTTGAACCAAAGATATTGATTGGAGCTCCAACTTATGTTGGAAAGAAGTATTGTTTGAAACAGTATCTGGAAGGAGTAAAGAATCTGAATTATTCCAACTATGAACTTGTGCTTGTGGATAATTCTGAGACAGATGATTATGCAAAGTATATCAAAGCAACGATAAATGAAATGGGAATTAAAGGAAAGGTGATCAAAGATGTCTGGATAAATAAAACAAAAGAAAGATTAGTGCATTCAAGGAACATCTTAAGAGATATTTTCCTTAAAGAAGGGTTTGACTACTTTTTTTCTTTAGAGCAAGATACAGTGATGGAGCCAGATGATCTAAAAAAAATGATAGCTCATGGCGAAAGTGGAAAGAAAGTTGTTTCTGGGATTGTGCTTAACTATTATGATGTTGGAAAGGAAAAAAGAATTGCTGGAAAGCTTCTCAAAGGGGGAAAAAGGATAATAGTGCCAATGGCATGGGTGCCAATGGAAGCAGGAAAAGTAAGATACATGAAAAAAGAGGAATTAGAGTCTGGCAAGGTGTTTGAAGTATGGGCATGCAGCTTGTCTGCTACTCTTATTCATAAAGAAGTGCTTGAAAAGATAAAATTTAGATATGAAAAAGCGTTTGATGATATGGCCTTTTGCAGAGATGCCAAGCAAAAAGGGTTTAAGGTTTATGTTGATACAACTATAAGGCCCTTTCATCTTAAGACAAAGAGTGAATTAAAGGTTGTTAGGCTTTGACATTCAATAATCAGACTCATGTCATTTTTTCTATTATAAAGTAACGACTGGTCTAAAAACATTAATAATGCCATTTTTATGGCTTTTTAGCAATAGAGGCATATTTGAAAAAAATCATAATGCGAAAGATTTATAAAAAACCATAATCAAAATCAACAAAGCAGTGCATACAGTCTAATCCATAACTGACGATAAAGTCAGTGGAAAAGACAGTGCAACTCATAATTATAGCCCAAAAACACGGAGGTGTTTAGATAATGAGAGTACAAAAAGCAATAAAGAAGATAGCAGCTCTAAGCGCAGGAGCAACCATGTTAGGAGCAACCATCATGGGAGCAATGGCAGCTGATTTGAGCCAATATCCTGAACCATTTGTAAAGAATGGAAGATTTAACGGCGTAATTGTCGTAGGAGATCAGGCAAAAGCAGACGACGTTCTAGGAAGCATTGACATCGCAACAAGCTTGCAATACAGCACAAAAGTTGCAGTCCCTGCAGGAAGAACAATCGCAGAAGAGAGAGATGTTCCAGAAAATTGGATTCAATTTTCAACAGGATCAGATATCCTTGAACTAGGAGAGCAAATTGGAGATGTTAGAGAAACTTTGACAGAATTCCAATGGGAAGCTCTAAGAGGAGGAGTTCTTGTAACAGATGAAGGATCAACAGACTACAACCAATATTTAAGATTTAAAGAGCTAGGAGGAAATTCTCCATTTAACTCATCAGGAATAGTTGTCTATGAAGAAGATGAAGATGACAACGTAGGAGATTTCTTAAGATTCAGAGATGGAACTGCAATATTTGAATATGAACTTGAGTTTGAAGAAGGCTTTGAGTCTGAAGTTGATACTAATGCAGAACTAGATGACTTAGAAGATGAGCAACTAAACGTTTTGGGCCAAACTTATGAAATTGTTGACACAGATACAAACTTGACATCAGCAGTAACTGCCGGGCCAGGGAACATCAAGTTAACAATGTTTGGTGGATCTGTACATGACAGACTTGACCAAGATGTAACTAAAGAATATGTATTCAATGGTCAAACATACAAGATTACTGCACACATATTCTCAGGAACAACTGCAAGATCAATTTTTACAATTGAATACCCAGATGGTACAGTTGAAGAGTCTGATGAAATGAGAGAATCTGAAACAGACACACTAAAGTCTGGATTAAGACTTGCTGTCTCAGACATTTTCACATCATCTAAGGAAACTGTTCCTGACAGTGTTGAGTTCTTTTTTGGTGCAAACAAAATAGAATTTACAGATACAAACACAGCAGGAGATACAACTGGTGCAGGCTTTACAACAGCAGGAACAGTCGAAGTAGATGATGAAAATATCGAAGATGCTAAAGTAGAGATTGTTGGTTCAGTAATCTCAAGAGGTGTTTTTGAACTACAAACAATCAACTATAGATTAGAAGCAGATGGACATCAAGGAGATGTTTATATCCCGCCAGGCCATGGTATAAGAGAATACTTAGATGAGCCGCAAGGTATGCTAAACCCATACTGGGACATCAGATATGAGGGTTTAACAACACCAGGAGTAAGTATTATAAAATTAAACCCACAAGGTGACGATGCTTATAACTTGGCTTATACATCAGTTGATGGATTTGAGTACACAGATGTTCCATTTGTGGATAACTCAAACAACAATCAACTTGGATGGAAGTATGGTGATGAGGATGACGACTTAGTCTTCCACGAACCAATCGTCAGTGAATCTTTTGGACCAAGTAATGCAACATTTACATCGTTCTTCTTCAATATTGATGACGATGACTACTTTGTTGTCTCAGACATTGATGAAGCTGATGACACAGACGACACAGCATTCTCACACGTGTTGAGATATGACAATATTGACACTGTAAACAGACAGTTAACCTTTACTGACCAAGCTAAACAAGGTGGACAGAAAGAGGTTACTTATACTGCATTTACAACCCCTTTGGCAGCACAGTTGTGTCAAAACCCAGCAGTAACCAACTTACTTGCTGGACAAATTGGGGCAGCAAACTGTTCTACCGGTAACCAGGTTGATTATGAACATGCAGAAGCAGAGCCACACATCTCTATACTTGGAACAAGCAACAATCTTGTAGTTGGTGGAACAACTTATGCAATAATTGTAAGTAACCTCTCTATAGGAAGTAGTAAGAAAAACAAGATTGCTGTTGACTTAGATGGTAATGGAAGAATTGGTAACGCAACCACCCCAATAACTGTCAAGGGAGGAGGAGTTTTGAATTTGGGATTGCAAGGAACAAGCTTCATAACAACTGGAAATACACGCGTTTCAAATAATGGCACAAGCATCCAAGTTCCGCTTGGTGTGTCAGAAGCTGGTAATGGTGCTTTAAGTGCACATGCACCAACATCTACCAATGGAGGAGTAGACTTGACAAACGCAACAATAGGAAGAAATCCAAACGCAGTCAACTTTAACGTTACTCTCTTTACAGAAAGCGAGAACTTTGATGAGCCGGTCAATATTGATGAAAACATAACAGTAACCATCTCAACTGCTGCAAACAACGAAGTTGACTTGGAAGTGCTTTCACCTCAAGTAGAGTTCCCAGGAACAAACGAGCAATACACCTTTAGAATGGACGACTTGAAAGAGAATGATGACATTGAGAGGGGTATGTCTAAGTATGGTGTATTGTTTGAAGAGTTCGATGACTCTGGAAGCCAAGACGCTGATAGGTTGACAATTGAGTATCCATTAACTCAAAGAGAGGGTTTGGTCTATATTGTGACAGCACCTGAAGATACGCCTGCAGCAGCTAGTGGGACAGCATTCCAAGTTGCAAGAATCGATGTTGGAACTGCAAAGCTTGCTTCAGAAGTTAGCGACATAAGAGCAGTAAATGCAATTGTTGTCGGTGGACCATGTGCTAACGCAGCAGCAGCAGAGCTGATGGGCAACCCAGCTAATTGTGCAGAAGACTTTGAGGAAGGAAGAGCTATGATTAAGCTATATGAGAACGGCGGAAACGTAGCAGTCCTAGTTGCTGGATACAGTGCAATGGATACAAGAAGAGCTGCAAGAGTACTTGCAAACTACGAAGACTATGACTTAACGGGCAAGGAAGTCGTCGTAAGCGGTACAACCTTGAGCGACATCAGCGTAACCAAAGTTGCTTAAACAAGCAATTTTTTTCTTTCTTTTTTTCATTTTTAATTTGTTTTAGTTCACATTCCTGCTTGGGCCATAGTTATCGTTTAGAACTACATTAAGCTTCTTTTGCGAGGAAGATATTGTGCTTGTCTCTAAGTATCTTAACTTTGATTTTATCGCCTTCATTGGCCTTGCATTGCATTATTGTGAGAGTTCTATCATTGGCTATGCCAATCATTTCACCAAGAGATCTTCCTGGAAAAGCAATCTTTACTTCTATTATTTGACCTTTATAAAATGGCTTTGGCAAGGGCTTTGTTTCTTTAATTTGGAAGTCCTTTTTGAAGTCTAAAAGGAGCTTTACATTGCTTTTAGATTCCAATTCTTTCAATTTATTTGTAAATTCAGGCCAAGACATTTGATCTGCGATTTTTCTGCCTGAATTATAATGCAAATAGTTCTGGATTCCCAAAGGAATGTTATGTTCTTTTGCAAATTTTATTATTTTAGGCAATTCTTCCTCATTCCAGCCAGGCACCATCACAGGAGCAACCAAAATTCTCATTTTTTTAGCTGCATAATTAATCATTTTAAGGACATATTTCACGTCGTATTTTCCATATCCAGCCATTATTCTTGCTTTTCGGGAATCAATTGCATCAAGCGAAAGATTTAGTCTTACCTTGCCCGATTTTGCAAGATGGTCTATTATTTCTTCTGTCAAATAAGTGCCATTTGTATCTATAGAAATAGTGTGAATTTCTTCTATTGCTGCCAAATCATCTACTAAAGGAAGCAAATCCCCATAAACAAAAGGCTCTCCGTGTGGGCCAATGTGGGCTTCAATTGGAACTTCTTTCCACTCAATAATTTTTTTTAGCTCTTCTATGATATAATCTTTTTCGATAACAAACTCAACAGGCTTTTTTGATGTGATGCCCTCAGAAATAGAACAATAAGGACAATTAAGATTACATCCTGTTACAGGACGAATTTCCACAATGCTCGTGTTTCTATCCAATAAACCAAAAGCAATGTTGCCAATAAGAGGTATTCCGCTATTTTTGTGGATGTAAATTGTTCGCTTGTCAAGCAAAACTGATTTCAAATTTTGAGAGATTTCTCTTGAAACAACCACATTAAATTTTGACGAGGCTGTCTTTTCTGAAATTCCTTCAAAAATTATTTTATTTGCTTTAATTTTGAACGGTGCAATGCTTTCTAACTCTGATTTTTCTACAAAGAAGTAAAAATTTTTAAGAAAATATACTTTAATTTTTTCGCCAACATCTTTAAATTCAAGAGTTTGAAATTGTAACTGTGCCATGAATACAATAAATTTGATTTTATTTATAAATTGTAAAGTTTTTTAGAAAGAAGCTAAATTTAATTAATTAAATAGACGACAAAATAAATCAATTACGATATATTTTTAAAGTGACAAACTTCTCATATTTTATGGAGGGACGCGAGATATCAATAACTTTTGAAACGCTTTTTGAATTCTTAAGAAGAGAAAAGATGCGTGACGAATTGCAAGAAATAGATAAAAACTTTTTCTCGCTTGTCTCTGAATATATACAGGAAAAAATGCAGATAATTAACGATTTAAAAGACAAAACAGATATTTTTTCGCTGGAAGAAAGAAAAAACACTGAAAAGCAACTTGAAGGAATAAGAAAGATAGCCAAAGAATTATATGAAAGAAGAGAAAAGAAGATAATTGAAATGGCAATTAATAAGAGCAGAACTGGCTCAAGTCTTATAGATGTTTCTTTGCTCTTGGAAAACGAAAAAAAATTGTTTGATGAATTTGTAGAATTGTTAAGCAATAGTCGTGAGGATGTTTTATGTAAGCTGCTTGATGGAAGAATCAAGAAAACAACCATCAGAGAAAAGGTGCAATTAATTTCTTCGCAAAAATCCAACTTTACAAAACTTATTTTTAAAACAGCCGTACCAAAATTTGTTGATGCTGAGCTAAATGTTTATGGCCCTTTTGAGGAAAATGATCTTGCTGAAATTCCCACTGAGCTCGCAAATGTCCTTGTAGCAAAAGGAAAAGCTATCGTCGAGACCAAAGAGTAAGCTTTTTAAAGAAGGCTAGTTTCTTTCTTTTGTATGATTTTACCAAAAGGAATAAACAGATTTTGTCCTTACTGTAGAAAACACAGTGAGCACACTGTAAAGCAAGCTAAAGCAAAAACAAGAAGTTCTGTACACCCTCTTACAAGATATGGTCCTCACAGATCAGGCTCTGGTCACGGATTTGGTAACTTAGGAAAATTAGGATCTAAGCCAGCCATCTCAAAGTGGAAGATGACAGGAAGCAAGCAAACAAAAAAAGTTGCTTTACTTTTTGAATGTAAAGTTTGTAAGAAATCGCATCAAAAATTTCAAGGATTTAGAGCAAAAAGAGTTGAGATAAAGTAAAATGATAAGAGAGCCGCTTTCTAAATTTGTAAAAGTAAGATGCATGAAATGTAAGAATGAGCAGATAATCTTTGGAAAGGCCTCAACACAAGTAAATTGCCTGGTGTGCGGCAAGGATCTTGCTTCTCCAAGTGGTGGAAAAGCAAAGATAAAAGGGAGAGTATTGGAAGTATTAGAGTAGAGAAAATTTTCATTAAGGCGATAGAATTTTTTGACTTTAAAAAGCTCTTTTAGAGCTTATTTAAAGTAATGTTTTTATACCGACAATAATTCTTATGAGCATGTTTTACAAGAAAAGCGGATTTCCTGTGGAAGAAGAGATAGTTCTTGTTACTGTTACAAAGATCCTTCCTTCATCTGTATTTGTAGAGTTAGATGAATATGAAAAATCTGGATTAATTCATATTTCTGAAATAGCTGCAGGAAGAATAAGGAATATTCGTGATTATGTAGTTGAAGGCAAAAAAATTGTATGCAAAGTGTTAAGGATAAATAAGGAAAAGGGCCACATAGATCTTTCTTTAAGAAGAGTAAATGAGGCTCAAAGAAGGCAAAAGACTGAAGCAATAAAACAAGAAAAAAAAGCAGAGAAAATTATTGAACAATTCGCAAGAAGCCTAAAACAGGATGTTAAAACGGTTTATGATAAAATAACTCCAAAGATATTTGAGGATTACGAGTACATCCATCGATGTTTTTCCGATGTTGTTGAACAAGGGATTTCTCTTGAAAAATATATGGACAAAAAACTTGCTTCGCAGTTAAAAGAACTTATAATCGAAAGAATAAAGCCTACAGAAGTAAGAATTCAAGGAGAATTTAAAATAAGATTTTATGAGGCAAATGGTGTTGAAATAATAAAGGAGGCTCTTTCCCCGATTTCCAAAGAAAAAAATTGTACCATAAAATACGAAGGAGGAGGGAAATATAAGCTTTCAATAACGGCCCCAAACTATAAAGAAGCTGAAAAAAGACTTGAAACAATAGAAAAAAGCACTTTGGATTTTATAAAAAAAAATCACGGAGAGGGGTCTTTTTCTAGAATTCAAACATGAGCAATGCCATAATGTTTTGTGAGAAGTGCAAAAAATATACGATGAATGATATTTGTTCCTGTAAAAATAAAACAGTACATCGCAAGCCTCCAAAATACTCTCCTGAAGATCCTTATGGAGAATATCGCCGAAAAGCAAAAAAAGAGAAAGGACTGCTTTAGATAACTTTTTAAGTCAAACAAAATTCTTTCCGGCATGAAATGGCATGTTTCTCAGATTCCAAAAAAGCTGCCTGAAATTAAAAATCCAATACTTTTTGAAGGCTTGCCTGGAATAGGAAATGTTGGAAAGATTGCAATTGATTTTCTTATTGATGAATTAAAAGCAAAAAAAATTTATGAAATTTATTCACATTCTTTTCCAAATTCTGTTTTTGTAAATGAAAAAAATCTTGTTGAGCTTCCAATAATAGAGATTTTTCATGTCAAATACAAAAATCAAGACATTCTTTTTATGACAGGAGACATCCAGCCCATTGATGAAGTATCAAGTTATGAATTTTGTGATTTAATAATTGAATTG
>JAWCRX010000005.1:0-16100 GCA_038869035.1 Candidatus Woesearchaeota archaeon
TTTCAGTTTCAATCTTGGGAGTTGCCAATGCAGCTATGACCAAAGTAAAAATAGCAAATCTTGAAAAAAACATCAAAGTTTTCCATGCAAGAGAATTTGGCTCGTCTTTTTTTACAAATTTAAACTACTTAAATATCAAAAATAAAGTTATAAAAAATGCCGGAACTATTAATAGCAGTAAATCCGGATATTGAAAATAATCTGATAAAATCTCCAGCACCATCATACCTCCCCTCTTAATTTCATGTATATTAGTTCAATAAATAAAAATCCCAGTGCAGTCCACAACAAAGCAATTGACAGATCATATTTATCTTCAACTTGAAATACATCGAGCAATCTGTCGCTTCTTGCTGTTTTTATTGGTGAATTTAGATCTGACTCTTTTATATCAAATAAGTTTGCAGCAACTTTTCTTCCTCTAAACTCGTAAATTCCTTGTATTTCAAGCGCAATATTCTTTGTCTTTGCTGTTTTAATTGGAGTTTTGATAATTTGTTCTTCCTCAAATGCCAAAATATCACCTGTTCTTTTGTTTAGATCGTCAATTCTTGGCCTGTCAATGATGAAATCCATAACTTTATTCCAAAAAACAGGATAGCTTGGAGAAAATTTAAAGTCAGATTCCTCTTCGAGAATTCCAAAATACATTATTCTTCCATCACCAAGTTTTCCGAGAGCTATGATTGAATTATTATTAACACTGGCAATGCTTAGCATATCTTGCTTTGGTTTTGCCCTGTAAGCTTTTCTCACATTTCCAAATTGCGTGTTTTGAGTAAAGAAAGTTTCCTGATCAATCACAATGTTTCCTCCGCTCATTTCTCCTTCCACATCAACAGGAAGCAGATCGGCATATTCATCAGAAGCAAAATCCTTTTGTGCAACAACAATTGCTCCTGCTCCCTGTCTTACTTTTTCTGCAATGTCAGAAAAACTTCCCGCCAAAACTTTATTGTAATTGACATCATAAATAATATAAACATCAAAATTATCCTTAGGTATAATTGGAGGCTCTGCAACCCGAAGATTAACTGTCTTAGAACTTGTAAGTGCATATTTCAAGAAATTTGTTTTTCCATTTGTTATTAATAAAACGTTTATCTTTTCTTGTTCAGGCGTTGATACATATGCAACATTATCAACACTAAAATCATCTTTGTTCAAAATTTCTACTTTAACAACTCCCGACTTAGTGGCAAAACTGATTTTTTCTATCTGATTAGCACCTATTTCTATTGTTTGCTTTTCATTTCCATAAACAACCGTAACTGTTTCCGGATTTTCTTTATAATTTCTAATCCACAAACTAGTTGCTTCTTCTGTAACCTCTCCATTAACAAAGCCTATGTTTTCTGCTCTTTTTGCTATATTGACGAAATCAACAATAATATCCTTTGTCTGTAATATTGATCTTGCTTTTTCAGGATCAACATTTGCTGTGTTCACAAAGTCACTTATCACAACAACTTTTCCTTTTTTTCCTTCAAGAATATTCCCTGCAAGCAAAATCGCATCTCCTAGATTAGTTGACATGTCTGTTGGCCTTAATTTCTCAAGAAAATCTATTGTCTCTGATCTGCTTCTTTCTCTTAAGACAATTACTGGAATTTCGCTTGCCAAAACTATTGAATTAACTCTTCCAAGACTTTCTTTTGCTATTTCTACTTCTCTTGCAAATCTGTCTTGTGCTCTTGAAGATGCGCTTACATCAACCACCAAAACAACGTTTTCAGAAGTTGTTGTCATATATGTAATAAAAGGCATTGCAAATGCACTTGCCATTGAAAAAAGAGCTATTAATTGCACTAAAAACATCCAGTCCCTTACAATTGTCCTAAAGAAAGATGTTTTTTTTGTATCCCCTTTCTCTCTGATAAAAAACATCAAGCTTGGAATATTAAGCTTTTTTGGCTTTGGCCTTATCAAATAAAGGATTATAAAAGGGATTAAGCTCATTAAAGCCCACAATCCTATTGGTTCTCCTATGCCGAAAGCCATGTTTTATACCTCAGAAAGTATGTTTAAATATATTGTGCTTCAAAATCTGACATAATTATTCCCTAATCTGTTTGCTTCAGTTTTAACAATATCTGCAAGTTTTGCTTCTTCTTTTCTGTAAGTTGCCCCATCAACAATAAAAGTTGCATCATTCAACTGTTCTTTGATTTTTTCAAGAGTAACAGAATCAAAAATCGGCCTACCAAAAGCATCTAAAAGCAAAAAATCAGGATCACAACTTTTATCCCTCATCGCAACATAAATCAAGTCACAAATATCATAATTTGTTGAATCACCAATTATCACTATTTTCTCCCCGATTTTGAACTTTACTGCTTGTATAATTTCTAACCATCCCATGAAAGTAAAAATTTTTCTTCATATTTAAGCTTTTCTTTTTATACTACTCTTTAGTAAGAAAATTCATAAAGTTTATATATCATTACAAAATCCTCTCTTCAGGGTGTTCTAGATAACTAAACAACGAAAACTAATAACAGGAGGAATAAAATGCCAATTTGGAGAGAAATATACGATAGAAATGGAAGAAGAATATATCCTGCAGACACTACACAAATTAATGGCAACTATATTGATCATAGAGATGAAATAAGGCCGGGAGAAATTTATTTATTATTAAGTGAAAGAACAATTGCAGGCCTGATTGAAGTAGAAAACTTAAGTAGAGAAAATATATCGGGGCCTGTAGAAAGAGTGATAAGAGGGCATCCACAAGAAAGGAAGAGGAGAAGCTTGCCTCTTGAAGCATTTAAATTTAAGGGAGACGGAAAACTTTGGGGGATGTGGAGACTTCAAAAAATTGATGGAAAAGACGAATCAGAGCTCGAAGAAAGATTAAATGTGGCATAGTTTTCTATAACTTTAAAAGATGAGACATATTCACACAAACATGAAAGTGCTTGCTACAGGAGATTTTCATGGTGATGTGCTTTTTGCAAAGCAAGTCAGCCAAAAAGCAAAGGAATCAGACTTAGTATTTCTAATAGGCGATGTTACCCAAGATGACGATTTCTTTGAGAACACAATTGGCCCAATCGCAAAATATGCAAAAAAGCTTGCATTTTTGCCAGGCAATCATGAAAGCCCTTCAACAATGGACTTTCTTTTGCAAAAATATGGCATGCTAAATTTGCATGGAGATGGATTTAAAGTTGGCGACGTTGGCTTTTTTGGATGCGGTGGAGCAACTTGTGGTCCTCACTTTGTACTAAGCGAAGATGAAATTTTCTCTCACCTTAAAACTGGCTTTGAAAAAATAAAAGATATAAGAAAAAAAGTAATGATTACCCATATGCATCCTGCAGGCAGCATAATGGGAAAAATAGATCGCTTTGTTTCTCCAAGCAAAGCAATTACAAAAGCAATCAAGGAACTCAAACCAGACTTGCTAATTTGTGGCCATGCACATTGGGGCCAAGGTATGGAAGAAATTCTCTATGGGACAAAAATTATTAATGTCGGACGACAAACAAAGATAATTGATATTTAGCTTAGTGCTCTTAAGTAGCCTTTAGCAGTTGCAATATAAACTTCCTTTGAAGAATTTTCAATAACAAATCTGCATTTTTCTTTTGCATCATCAAAAAAAGTAGAATCACTTGCTGCTTGAAAAAGTCTTAACGCAATATAAGAAAAGTTGAGTGCACTTGAAAAAGCACGCTCAAAATGCTTTTCTCTATAGAAGAAATCAGAAGCTCTTGCTAAGTGTGTTGCCTCCAACGTTCCTGTTTCTCTGGCTAAAGCAACATTTCTATCTGCAGTTGCATTGTCGAACAAATTGGCGAGAATTATTGCAGTGCGTTCATGTTGATAAGCAGACAAAACGAAATTTCCAACGCTCAAATAAAGATTTGCTGCATTGCTTAAATGTTTGCATGCATTTTGCCCTACTTCAAGAGCTTCATGTTTATCACTCAATTTTCTAAATCTGGCTTCTAAACAATAACCAGCGTTGCGATGAAAATATGCTTCAAGTCTTGCTCTTTCATTTCCATTTAGACGAGACCATTTAATATTCTTTATTCCAATCAAGTTCACTAAATAACCTAAATCGAACAACTCAAGATCATTGTCTTTAATAGCAGCTTCTTTTATTTCTTCAAATATTCTTCTTATATCCCATATGGTCTTAACTCTTTTGGACAAAAATTGAGAAGTTTCATCTGTAAATCCACAGCGTATGTGATGTTCTTCTGGTCTATTAGCTGCTATTTTATTAGCTGCTATTTTAAAAGGTAAAGCTCCTTCAAGCTCTCTTTCAATTAATACTTCCCCCACCATAGAAACCAAATCAAAATTACCCTTTTAAGAACTTTGCTATTTCCTGTCCAAATTGTCTTGCTGCCTTTGGACCGTTTGCTGTAATGATGTTGCCATCAACAACAACATCCTCATCGACAAAGTTTACTCCATTTTCCTTAAGAATTCTAATTGTTTCTTCTGATTTCCACACAGTTGACTTTTTGCCACGAGTAATTCCTGCCTTTGCAAGCACAGCTCCGCTATAACAAATAGCTCCAACTAATTTGTTTTGCTTCTCAAATTTGTGCAAAACATCATAAATAATTTTATTTTGCAATGAAGTAGCTCCTGGCCCTCCAACAATAATTATTCCAACATAAAAATCTGGATTTATCTCATCAAAAGTCAAATCTGGCATTACGACCGCTCCTAATTTTCCATGAGCAGCGTCTGTCGTAAAGGAAGCTATTTGAGAGTCAATGCCTTTTTTTGAAAGCTCGTCCTTTGTATCAAATAGCTCAATATCCTGAAACCCTTCCTGGGCAATTAGAAAAACTATTTTCTTCAGCCCCATTTTGAATAGTAAACATAAAAAAGTGTTATAGCAAGAGCAAGCAGTCCTAATCTTTCAATCCACAATAATTGCAATGAATTAGGAATTTGCATCCAAACATTTCCTGAAGTAGCAACAGACAAAATAACAACCACAACAGAGATCCAGGTTAAATAATACCTCTTGCCTGATATTACAAAAAATTTATATGCTGAAAATAAAGCCAAAATCAAAGTAATTGCAAGCATTCCATAATCGAGAAATAATTCTAATGCCATTACTTTTTCTTAATTGTAATCTTATATAAAGCTATCGCAACAAAAAGAAGAACAATTACATCAATCCATTTCATTACAACAGCATTTGGAAAAGCTCCTAACTCGTTTGTAATCAAGAAGAAAACATTGATTGCTATAACGGAAGCAATTGCTGACAATTCTCTCCACTTTGGAGCTTTTGCATCAGCTATTTTTTTTGCAGCTAAAACCAATAACACAAGAGAAACAAGCAAAAACAAATATTCAAGATGGGCTCCAAGCCTCCCTCCTTGTTCAATCAACTGAAGTTGGAATGCCATTCATTTATGTAATAGAAGTCCTAATATAAAATACTTTCTGTGGAGTAGGGACAAAACAAATATCTCGATCTGTAATTAAAGGCATATTGAAGAGTTCGTATCAGTGGAGCATGAATGCAGACTTAGAATATTCATCTCTGACACTGACTCATAGAAGAAGTAAGTCTAGTGTTCATTTTGGAAAAAAATTCAGAAGCAAAAAAAGAATTAGAAATACAGTCTATCCCTTGATATTTCCCAAAGGTTTAAATGAAACAACAGGCAAAGAAATTCCTGCTTCTGCACATGCTGCAATTACTTCATTGATATCTTTATACGCAACCCCGGCTTCTTCTGCTAATCCTGCCATGGAAACTGCATGAACATAAATTCCCCTTTGCTCCATTTCTTTCTGCAGCTTATCCCCTCTAACTTCTTGTTTTGCTTTTGCTCTTGACATTGTTCTCCCGCTTCCATGTGCAGTTGAGCCAAATGTTTCCTTCATTGCCCCTTCTGTTCCAACCAATAAATAGGAGCCAGTCTCCATGCTTCCCCCTATTATGACTGGCTGTCCAGTTTTTTTATAAACAGAATTCAACTCAGAATGCCCTGGAGGAAATGCCCTTGTGCTTCCTTTTCTATGCACAATTACCTCTCTTTTCTTTCCATCAACTTCGTGTTTTTCTATTTTTGCAATATTATGGGCAACATCATATACAAGATGCATTCCTAAATTCTCTGGAGTCTGATCAAATACTTTTGAAAAACATTCTCTTATCCTATGTAAAATCACTTGCCTATTTGAAAATGCCATGTTTGCTGCACAAGCCATTGCTTTGTAATAATTTCTTGCCTCTTCAGTTGAGTAAGGAGCACATGCTAACTCTCTGTCTAATACTTTCATGTTGTGCCTTTTCATTACATCCTCAAAAATCCTCAAATAATCTGTTCCAATTTGATGACCAAAGCCACGACTTCCACAATGCACCATAATAACTATTTGATCCTTAAAAATTCCAAACTTTTCTGCAATTTCTGGAGCAAAAATATTGTCTGCTTTCACCATCTGGACTTCTAAATAATGATTTCCACTTCCTAATGTGCCAAGCTGATCGATTCCTCGCTTCATTGCCTTCTCAGAAACAAATGCAGGGTCTGCTCCCTTAATGCAACCATTCTCTTCTATCCTTTCCAAATCTTCTTTCCATCCATAGCCATTGTCAATACACCATCTTACTCCATTTGTCATTACTTCTTCAAATTGCGATTTATTCAAATTAACAAATCCTTTGCATCCTACTCCAGCCGGCACTCTTTGAAACAATAAGTCAACTAATTCTCTGATTTTTGGTTGAACTTGAGAAACAGTCAAATTTGTTGTCAACAAACGCATCCCACAGTTAGAAATAACAAAATTGTTTGCAATAAAATTGTGATTTTTATCATTAATTGTTACGTCGTAAACAAACCCATTATAAGGGATTTTTCTAATCTTGAATATTTTGTCTTTAACTATTCCGTCACTTCCAATAGCGAATTTCTCTTTGTATTCTTCAAAAGAGATAAAGTTGAAGGCAATTCTTGGCAAAGTTTTAAATTTTGTATAAATTGAGTGCCTTACGAATTGGGGAGTTGCAAATTCAGAAGCAAGTTTGCTTTCTATTTCAGAAGAGTTAATTCTTGAATTGTAAAGTTTGAGTGCATCCTTTCTTATCTTTTCTCTTTGTCTTTTAATTGTTTCTTTATACTTTATGTAGTTAGAAGCCAAACAAGATATTTTTTGTTTTTCTTTATTATATTCACAACCAATATTTTCAAAAAGTTTGATCAGATTTAAAGGATTCCCATGAATACATATTCTCAATCTGCAAGTTTTGCCTTTCTTCCCGACATGTTGCCTACCTTCGACAAGCGCAGGATAGCTAGACTTTATACCGAAATCTGACAACAGTAAACGAAGATCGTTCAGAAAATCGATACCGTTGTCTTTCAGGGCTTCAAGCTTGTTCATATTTAATTGGGGTTCATAGAAATTGTATCTGTCCAATGTTTTTGGTGTAGACAATTCTGCTCCAAAAAATGTCGCCAAGAAAAGTCTCTTTTGCCACAAAGGTGCCTTAAAAATCCATTTCGGAACTCTATATTCTCTGCAAGTTTTAACGCCAAAAGGAACGCCAAGAGCTACCAAGAGAATAGCAAAAGCAGTCGATTTCTTAACAATAGAATTTTCTTCATGTTCAAATTCTATCAAATCATAGGAGGTTCTTATTTTATGTTTTCTGTTCCTTGTAAAAATATTTGGACAACTAAATCCTAGTTCCAATACGTCTTTTCTAATAGTTTCCAGATCTTCTTTTTTTCCATAAAAGTAAACAAAACCTTTTCTTTTATTGATGAATGAAATACAACCATCTCCTAAAACAAATCCCATCAACTTTAACAAAATTGGCAATTTTGGGGAATCATATTTTACTTCTAGAAGACCTAAATCCTTCAATTTTTTTAGAATTTGGGATCTTGCATTTCCTTCTGAAAATATTTCTAGTTCATCTAAAACTTTCTCTATATTTTTTTGATTGATTATTATATCAACTTTTGGTTTTTTATACTCGACACCTGAGAAAGGATAAATATAAAGAAAATCATTTTCAGATAACTCGCTTGCTTTTATCATCCCTTCCGCTGTTAAAAGCGGATGATCACCTGTGACCTTGATTTTATGACCAGATATTGTAGAAATCTCATAAAGACAGCCTTCTTCATTTTTTCGCATATAGCAAAGAAGATTAGTGTTTTTCACTATTTTGCCTTTGCCTTCGAAAAACCCTAATTTTTCTGTATTCCATGTTTTTTCAATATCTTTGATTTTTTTCCAATATCCTAAAGAACAAAAAACTTTTGCATTTGGGTGGGTACAGTTTATATCGAATCCTATACCTCCTGGCGATATTACTCCTTCATCTAAGTCAAATGCAGCCACTCCGCCAATTGGGAAACCATATCCCCAGTGCCCATCTGGCATGCAGTATGCTGCTTTTACAATTCCTGGCAATGAAGCAACATTCGTTACTTGGTTAAAGACTCCTTGATCCATTTCCTTCAACAGTTTCTCTGTTGCTATAATTCTTGCAGGCACATTCATGCCCTTTTTGTAATCAGGAGATATTTCCCAAATAGCTTTCCCAACCTGCTTCACTTGTGGCAGTCCAGTCATGTTAAATATCCAGAATAAAAGTTGCTTTATAACCTTTATCCATCTTTTCTAACTTAAACATATGATAAGTCATCGCCTTAACGTCTGTCTTTAGCTTGTGTTTCTGTTGGTCGATTGCTTCCCCCTTTATTATCGCCTGCAACTTATGATTCTTCTCATCGATATTTACAATAACTTTCTTAGGTAAAAATAATTCAGCATCCTTTAAAAATATCAGCTCTGAAAGAAAATCAAACAATAAATGCTCAATATCTTCATCCTCCACTTCAATATTTCTCTCTTCCTTCTCTTCTACTGTGCTAAGTTCAACGCCACAGTCAGTCACAGCATAAGCAGCCTGCTCGAACAGCTCATTTAAGCTATCGCCCCACACTTCATAAGCTACATCTGCTGTTGCAATATCTGGCAATACTTTGAATTTGTAGTCCGTCATTTTCTAAAGACAACTCCTTTCATGCCTTTAAATCCTTCGCCTCCTGTTACAAATTTATAATTATTTGTAATCGAAAAAATATAACCCACAGAATCAAAAAAAGAAAAGTTTTTTGATTTATTTTGAATTTTGAAAATCATTGCTTTGACTAATACATCAATTGGAACATCAGCTGTATAAGGCAAAAATTTTCCATACCAATAATTTGCAGTGCTTTCATTATATTCTCTAAATATTATACTACAAAATTCAGCCAAGACCACATTCGGGACTAGAAAATCACCTTCAAGTAAATTCAAAAAATTAGAATTTTCTCGAGATATTTCTACAAGAGCATAAGTATCTAAACACTTCATTTAGATCCACTTGCTCTCTAGCTCCCTAGATTCTTTAAGTAGCTGTTTAGTTGATTTTTTGAATTTTAAAGCACCATATAATTCCTTAAGGACGTTGCCCTTCTTTTCTATGGTAAAAGCCACTTCTTCACCAGGCTTTAGGTTTAGCTTCTTAACTGTCTCTTTAGGAACAATCAATCCTATCGAATTTCCCCATGGTTTTATCTTTGATATTGGCATGTATATCACTTTTTAATATAATTAGTTAACTAATAAGTATAACTAATATATAAAGATATCGAAAGAAGAAGTGATGATTGCTTAATTCCTGAGTGTTCGAAATTTTATTTAGAAACCTTTAAAAAGACATATGAATTCTTTTTCATATGAAATGTTACTCATATACTGAGTTTTTTGAAACCTTTGCCAATAAGACAAGGATCGACATAATTGAAGCCCTGATGAAAAGGCCTATGTCTGTATCAGAGATATGTGAAGTTACAAAACAAGAGCAATCTAATGTCTCTCACAACTTGAAAATACTTGCAGACTGCAATTTTGTCACAGTTAAACAACAAGGAAAGCAACGCATCTATACGTTAAACAAAAATACCATTGTCCCTATAATGAAATTAGTTGATAATCACGTTGGGGCACATTGCTGCAACAACTGTAAGTTAGTTCATAAGCCGAAAATGGAGAAACTAGTGATGATAAGATGACTAAAACAAAACAAGAAAATAAGCAAAAAATAAGTGGCGACATGACAATTGGAGAAATTGTCAAGATGCATCCAGAATGCATTGAAATTATGTTAAAATATGGCTTGCATTGTGTTGGTTGCAGCGCAAATGCATACGAAACCTTGGAGCAGGGCACAATTGGCCACGGCATGACTGAAGAAGTTTTTAAACAAATGCTAAAAGACATTAACGAAGCTGTTGTTGATACGACTGGAAAAACTCTTACATTTACTCCAAAAGCAGCCAACAAAATTCTTGAAATTCTTAAGAAAGAAAAAGGCAATGACTGGCAAAAATGGGGACTAAGAATTCAGGTTGTTCCTGGAGGATGTTCTGGCTTCCAATATGAATTCGCATTTGACAAAGAACAAAGAGAAGATGATGAAGTGTTTGTCGAGCAAGGAGTAAAAATATTTGTCGACAAAGAAAGTCTGGCGTTTTTGAGAGGAGCTTTAGTTGATTACTTAGACACATTACAAGGAGCTGGCTTTAAGGTTTCAAATCCTAACGCTAAATCTACTTGTGGCTGTGGACAGTCATTCGCTTAATTAAAATGGAAGTAATAACTATAAAAGATGCTATTGAACATAAGAATGAAGAACGATTTAGATTTAGGGCTAATCCTGGCTTAAGCGAAGAAGTTATCAGAAAGATTTCAGAATCAAAAAAAGAACCAGAGTGGATGCTTCAAAAAAGATTGCAGGCATTTAAAATTTTTCAAGAGCTTAAAATGCCTGATTGGGGCCCTGATTTGTCTGCCTTAGATTTTAACAAGATTGTTTTTTATCAAGAACCGGATGCAGAGCAATCAAAATCGTGGGAAGATGTTCCTGCAGATATAAGAAAAACATTTGAGCTGTTAGGAATTCCTGAAGCAGAGAAAAAATATCTGGGTGGAGTTGGAGCTCAATATGAATCAAATGTTGTGTATCATAATTTGCAAAAAGATTTGCAGGAAAAAGGAGTCATATTTGAGGACTTTGATGTTGCTGTGCAAAAATATCCCAAGCTTGTAAAAAAATATTTCATGTCACAATGCGTTTCTCCAAGATTGCACAAGTTTGCAGCATTGCACGGGGCTGTTTTTTCTGGAGGAACATTCATCTATGTTCCAAAAAATGTCAAAGTTATGATGCCATTGCAGGCTTATTTTAGAATGAACGCGAAAAGAGGCGGCCAATTTGAACACACTCTAATTATAATTGATGAAGGAGCAGAATGCACGTACATCGAAGGTTGTTCAGCTCCTCAATATACAGAAAATTCCTTACATGCTGGCTGTGTAGAAATCTTTGTCCACAAAAATGCAAGAGCACGTTATTCAAGCGTAGAAAACTGGAGCAAAAACACTTTTAATTTGAACACAAAAAGAGCAATTGTAGATGAAAATGCCTTCATGGAATGGATTAATGGCAATATGGGCTCATGCGTAACTATGCTTTATCCATGCACAGTTTTAAGAGGAAAAAATTCTAAAGTAGATCACATAGGAATTGCTTTTGCAGGAAAAGGACAGTTTCAAGATGTTGGAGCAAAAGTATACCATGTTGCTGCCAACACTTCTTCCACAATTATTTCAAAATCAATAAGCAAAGATGGAGGAATCACAGTATACCGCGGGTTAGTAAAAATTCCAAAAGGATCAAAAAATGTAAAATCAAGCGTTAAATGCGACGCATTAATGATGGACAATATTTCGAAATCAGATACAATTCCTTACATTGAAGTAAATGAAAAAGATGCTCATCTTGCTCATGAAGCAACTGTTGGAAAAATAAGCAAACAACAGCTTTTTTATTTAATGTCTCGTGGCTTAGATGAAGAACAAGCAACTCAGATGATTGTTTCTGGATTTATTGAGCCAATAACGAAAGAACTTCCTCTTGAATATGCTGTTGAATTAAATCGTCTTATCGAATTGGAAATGGAAGGCAGCTTGGGTTAAGATGGCAGAGTTGCAATTAAAGTATGGACTTGGAACAAAATTTAATGTAAATTTGCCAAACGAATTTAGTGTAAAAGATGCTGGCTACAAAATAATAAAAGGAAAAATGGAAAAGCTCCAAAATTCCTTGAATGATTCGGTTGTAAAGAAACACTTTGGCAGAATAATAAAATCAGACGAGAACGAACTAACAAAACAAAATACTTCTTTGTGGAAAGATGGATTATTTATCAAAATAACAAAAGAAAATAATGAAGTAGTTGTAGAACAAACTATTTCAGGAGACTGCTTCTCAAGAATTTTTGTCCATGCAGAACCAAACGCCATAGGAATTATTACAATAAAAACAAAAGGCTCTGGCTTCAGAAGCGAAATGGTTGAAATTTTTGCTGAAGAGAACTCAAAAGTCAAGTTTGCAACAATACAAGAGCTTGATGAAAACTCAATTAACATTAACATTGCAAGAGCAATTGTAAAAAGAAATGCAAATGTTGATTGGTTGCAGGCAAACTTCGGAAGCAAATTTACTGAAGCAGAGAATATTTCATATTTGAATGAAGAAGGTGCTTCATCCTATCATTATGGAATTTTCTATGGAAAAAATTCGCAGCAAATCGACATATATTCTGCAAATCTGCACAACAACAAAAATACAAATTCAGATATTTTTGTAAGAGCCGTATTAAATAACAAAGCAAAAGCAATGCTAAGAGGATTAGTAAGGATAGATAAGGCTGCTTCGAACAGTTCTGGGTATCAGAAAGAAGACATCTTGCTTCTGAGCGAGGAAGCAGAAGGAAATTCATTGCCACAGCTCGACATTAACAATCATGATGTTCGCTGCACCCATGGAGCAACAATAGGCACAGTTGACAAGCAACATCTATTCTATCTAATGTCCCGCGGCTTAACAAAAGAACAGGCAACAACAATGATTGTTGCAGGGTTTTTCTATCCCGTAATGCAACGTGCACAGTTTGGTGTTGAAAAAAAAATTCAAGAATTAATAGAGGCAAAGTTATGAATGAGTTTCCTATCTTAAACAGAAAAGTAAAAGGCAAAAGACTTATTTACTTAGACAATGCTGCCACGACACAAAAGCCAAAATGTGTTATTGACATTTACAAGAAATATTATGAAGAAATGAACGCAAATGTCCATCGCGGCATCCATACATTAAGCGAAGTTTCTACAAAAGAATATATTGAAGCCCATAAAATTGTTGGTGATTTCATAAATGCATCACAGGAAGAAATTATCTTCACAAAAAATGCAACAGAAGCAATTAATTTAATTGCATATTCTCTTGGACAGAATCTAAAGAAAGGCAATGAAGTTCTTGTAACTGAAATGGAGCATCATTCCAACTTTGTCCCTTGGCAACAGATTTGCAAAAGAACAGGAGCAACTCTCAAATTAATTCCTTTCGATAAGAACGGGAAGTTAATTATTGACAAAAATACTTTTGGCAAAAACACAAAAATTCTTGCTCTTACACAGATGTCAAATGTCTTTGGCACAATTAATGACATAAAAAAAATAACAAAACTTGCTCACAAGCATAATGTCGTTGTACTTGTTGATGGAGCACAAAGCATTGCTCACATTCCAATTGACATAAAACAACTTAACTGCGATTTTTTTGTGTTTTCAGGGCACAAAATCTTTGGCCCTACAGGCATTGGAGTGCTTTATGGCAAAAGAAATCTGCTTGAAAAAATGGAGCCATTTTTGTTTGGTGGCGACATGGTAAGAGAAGTTACAAAAGAAAGCTCGAAATGGAATGATTTGCCATGGAAATTTGAGGCTGGCACCCCTCCAATTGCAGAAGGGGTTGCTCTTACAGAAGCAATAAGATGGATACAAAAAATTGGCATGAAAAAAATAATGAAGCACGATCAGGAACTGACAAAATATGCTCTTAAAAAATTAAAGCAAGTTAAAGATATTAAAATTCTTGGAAATCCTCAAGCAGGGATAATTTCCTTTAACATCAATAATTTGCACCCTCACGATATTGCAACTTCGCTTGATGAAAATGGAATTGCAATAAGGGCTGGCCATCATTGTGCCATGCCTTTACACAAAAAGCTTGGTTTAGTTGCATCTGCAAGGATTAGTTTTGCCTATTACAACACAAAAGAAGACATAGATCAATTAATAAAGGCTCTTCAGAGAGTTGAAAAGGTGTTCCTATGAGCATCTACCAAGAGAATATTTTGGATCACTACAAAAATCCAAGAAATAAAGGAAAACTAAAAGATACAAATGCAAAGCATCGTGAACTAAACCCTCTTTGTGGGGATGAAGTAGAGTTTGGCCTTAAAATAAACAATAAAGAAATAGAAAAAGTTTCTTTTGATGGCCATGGATGTGCCATTTGTATGGCAACAGCATCAATGTTAGCAGAATACGTCGACAAAAAAAATATTTCGGATGCACTCTCAATCACCAAAGAAGATGTTTTTAAAATGTTAAGTGTGCCTTTGTCTGCACCAAGAGTAAAATGCGCATTATTGCCGTTGGAAGTTTTACAAAAAGCAATATCAAATTATGTGGTAAAAAATGTTAGAAGTAAAACAATTGCAAGCATCCATTGAAGGCCAAAAAATCCTTCAGGAAGTCTCATTGAACATAAACAAAGGCGAAATAGTTGCGCTTATGGGCCCAAATGGCTCCGGCAAAAGCACTCTTGCAAATGTTTTGATGGGAAATCCTGATTTTGCAGTTGACAATGGAGAGATTTTTTATAAAGGAGAAAAAATAAATGATCTTTCGCCAGACGAAAGAGCAAAAAAAGGAATTTTCTTATCGTTTCAGTATCCTGCAGAGATTTCAGGAGTTACAGTTTCAAACTTTTTGAGAACTGCATATAACAATCGCTTTGAAAAAAACATTTCAGTGTTAGACTTCAGAAAGTTATTGAAGGAAAAAATGGAATTATTGAAAATGCCATCTGATTTTGCCGACCGTTACCTTAATGAAGGTTTTTCTGGAGGAGAAAAGAAAAGAGCAGAAATATTGCAGCTCTCCATTCTGCAACCGGAGCTTGCAATTTTGGATGAAACAGACTCTGGATTAGACATTGATGCCCTAAAAATTGTCGCAAACGGAGTAAATTTCCTGAAAAAAGAAAATCCAAACATGAGTGTGCTTTTAATCACCCACTACCAAAGAATTCTTGAATATATTAAACCAGACAGAGTATATATAATGGTAAAAGGCAAAATTGTCCAAGAAGGCAGAGCTGATCTTGTCCACAAGTTAGAAAAAGAAGGTTATGCCTGGCTACATGAAGACGTTGTGATGAAATGAAATCGCTTTTATTTGGCACTGCTGGAATTCCCATTTGCACAGAGCCAAGAAACACAGTTGAGGGAATAAAGCAAGTCAAGAAACTTGGCTTAGGAAGTATGGAGCTTGAATTTGTTCAAAATGTAAATATTTCCAAGGAAACTGCTCCAGTTGTCAAAAAAACTGCAGAAGAAAACAATGTTGTGTTGACTTGTCACAGTTCTTATTTCATTAACTTGAATGCAAAAGAAAAAGAAAAAGCTGGAGCAAGCAGGCAAAGAATCATTCAAGCCGCAACACGTTTGTTCGAATGTGGAGGCTATAGTTGTTGTTTTCATCCTGGCTTCTACTTGGGCGAAAATCACGATATCGTTTATAATAAAATAAAAGAGCAATTGCAACGAGTCATAAAAGAACTGCAGGACAAGGAGATTAAAATTTGGATAAGACCGGAAACAACAGGCAAAGGCACTCAGTTTGGAACACTTTATGAACTTCTAAAGTTAAGCCAGGAGATTGAAATGGTGATGCCTTGTATTGATTTCTCACATTTGCATGCAAGAAGTAATGGAAAAATGAATACTTATGAAGAGTTCAAAGAAGAATTAACAATGGTTGAAAAATTTCTTGGCAAAGAAGGCCTTCAAAATCTCCATTGCCATGTTTCAGGTATTGCTTATAGTGAAAAAGGAGATATTGCTATTGCTCTCTTTGAATTTCAGGAAATAATTAGAATTGCACCAAAAAGTGAAGAGGCAAAAAAA
>JAWCRX010000006.1:0-15803 GCA_038869035.1 Candidatus Woesearchaeota archaeon
TTTATTTGTGAATTTTGAAATAATTAAATTAAGTCTGTCTTCATAAGTATGAACTTGTGGCATTTGTTTTTTTGCAATAAATCCCTGTACTTCAAAGCGCTTTATTTTCATTGTAGGAGTGTGAGGGAAATCTTCAAAAGGCCAAAGAGAATAAGAAGATATTTGCTGAGAAGCAGAAAGCTGTTTGTTTGCTTCCAGAATTATATCTTCTATGGGTATATCCTTCTTAAGCAAAACTGCTGCATGAATTTTTCCATTTAGATCAACAATGCAACCCTCTTTAACTGCTGGATGATTGTTAAGGATTGATTCAATATCTTCAGGATAAATATTTATTCCTGCTTCTGTAACAATAATTTCTTTTTTTCTGCCTTTAAAATAAAGAAAACCATTTTTAATGTAACCAAGATCTCCTGTTTTAAACCAACCACCAGAAAAAGATTCACGATTTTTATCAGGCCTTTTATAATAGCCTGAAAAAACACTATTTCCTTTTACCCAAATTTCACCATTTACAATTTTTGCTTTAATATTTGGAAGAATTTTGCCAATTGAATAGAGCATTTTTTTGCCTGGATAGTTTGCGCTTATTACGGGAGAGGCCTCTGTCAAGCCGTAGCCTTGATACAAAGGAATTCCAATGTCTTCATAGAACTCTTCTATTTTGGGATCAAGAAATGCCCCTCCCACAACAAAAAATTTTAAGTAATGAAATTGTTTGTGGATTTTTCTAAAAAATATTTTTTTTAAAAAAAGATTTTTTGCAATATGTCTAAAGAGAGCAAATTCATCCTGCTTTCTTTTTTCCTTTATTTTCTCTTCTATTCTTTCCTTAAACAAACGCAATATTCTTGGAACAACTAAAGAAATTGTTATTTTTTGTTCTTTTAATACTTTTGCTATTTCTCGAGAATTTAATTTTTCAAGATAAACTATTTTTGCTCCTATTTTCAATGGCAAAAAGAATCCAACTGTTTGTTCAAAAACATGTGAAAGAGGAAGCAAGGAGAGTAATGTTTCATCCTTAAAATCATAGAGTTCCTCTAATTGAGAAATATTTGTTGCAATATTTTTGTGTGTAAGAATAACTCCTTTTGGATCCCCGGTTGTTCCAGAAGTATAAACAATTTCAATTATGTCATTTTCATTTATTTTATTTTCTTTATAAGAATAAGTCTCATCAAGATTTTCAAACAAGTTTTCTATAAAAACAGTTTTTATTTTAAGCGACATTATTGGAGTGTCGGTGAAAAATATCTTTGCTTTAGTTTGTTGTTTTACTTTCTTTATGAAAGCAAATGAAGAATGAATGTCAAGAGGGACTAAAATAATTCCTGCCCTGATTGCAGCAAGAAAAACTGCTGCAAGTTGTGGAGAATTTTGTCCAAGAACAAGAATTTTATCGCCTTTTTTAATTTTATTCTTTGTAAAAAATCCAAGCAATTTTTTGATGTCATTTTCGATTTCAACTCCTGTATAATAAACTGTTCTGAATTCTTTCTTATGGATAAAAACAACATCCCTGTTTGATAGATCAATATCAACAATCATAAAATCACCACAAAGGCAATTGCATAATCTTTTTCATGTGAAATGCTAAGAAGAGATTTTTTATTTGCAAAATATGGTTTGTTAGACTTCTTTTTTACTTCGATTGAAAGCCAATTAATTTTTTTGCCAATTGCTTTCATATAAGCTTCTTTTGCAGCGATTATTCCTGCCAAATGCTCTGCTGTAAAAGGAGAGAGTTCACTTTTGTGAAACATTCGTGAGAGAACTTGCTTGTTTCTTAGAATTTTTTCTACTTTAGGAATATAAACTATATCCACTCCAGCCCCTTTTTTCATTTTACATGTAAAATGAAGGCTAAAAAAGCAATTAGCTTTTTCTTGCTTTCATAGAAAAAAGATAATTTGTGAGTTTTAAATACTTACTGTTCTATTATGCCATACCCAATTAATCTAAATCTTGTTGCAACCTTTCTTGAAATTGTAACTCTTGAGCCAGTTTCTGCACATACTGGAATTTTTAGTTTACATGTGATTAAATCTTTGCTTAGTCTTACTACAGTTCCAATTGTTGCAGCAGAATTTGTATTTAGCATGATAATTTCTCCCATTTTAATTGGTCCTACTTTCAAATCTTCTTCTGCACCAACTACTCTCTCAAGCAATTTCACTTTGAGTTTTAGTTCGTAGTGAACTGGGGGAAGTTTTCCAGGCAAGCCAACAACATTTCCTACAAGGGAATCAGATTTTACAATTGACGGATCAAGTAATGTGAGAAATGCAACAGAGCCCCCAGGACGAGCTTTTTCTATGTTTTCTTCTCCGCTTTTTATTGAGACAATTTTTGTTGTCAATGGCTTTCTTATTTTTTGGTTTCTTTCTTCTACTTCGTAACCGGGACGAATTTCTATAGTGTCATTAGTTTTAAAAATTCCTTGTCTTACTGCTCCTCCTAATACTCCTCCTAACAGTTTCTCAGGCAAAGTTCCTGGTTTATTTATGTCAAAGCTTCTTGCAATAAACATAAGAGGATCTTTTGATTCATCTCTTTCAGGAGTGATAATAATATCTTCTATCGTTTTTATGAGAAGGTCAATATTAACATTATGTGCTGCACTTATGGGGATTATTGGAGAGTTTTCATAACTTGTTCCTTTAAGAAAGCTCTTTATTTGATCATAATTCTTTTTTGCTTGTTCATCATTCACAAGATCGATTTTGTTCTGTACAACTATTACTTTTTTTATTCCAACAATTTCTAAAGCCATTAAATGCTCTTTTGTTTGTGGCTGGGGGCAGCGTTCATTTGCAGCTACAAGCAGCAATGCGCCGTCCATTATCGTTGCTCCTGCTAACATAGTTGCCATTAATGATTCATGTCCGGGAGCGTCAACAAAGCTAACTTTTCTAAGGATATTTGTTTCTCCATTGCATTTTTCACATTTTTCTTTTACAGTATAGAAATCACATTTCAAACATTTTCTAAAAACAACATTTGCGTAACCAAGACGGATTGTAATTCCTCTTTTTATTTCTTCAGAATGAGTGTCAGTCCATTTTCCTGTAAGACGTTCAGTCAATGAAGTTTTTCCATGATCAACATGGCCAACTAAGCCAATATTTACAACTGGCTGTACTTCTAAAGGAATAATTTTCTCTTCTTTCTTCTTTTTTTTTGGAGGCATTTTCTTTGTTGCTCACCAAATAAGTATTGCAACTATGACAAGAATTATCCCAAAAATGATGCAGCCCCATGCCGCCTTTTCATCCATTGGCATCTGGTTGATTTTTTTATTGAAATCTTTAAAGAAGTCATTTAATTTTATATTTATTTCTTTTACACCCATATTATTGTACTGCCTCTTTCTTTTCTTCTCCACCCAAAGGTTGAGAGCCTTGCTTTAAAACTTTCAGATTTATTTGAATCGTTTGTTGGCCTATTACTTCTCCTCTTACAGATTTCTTTATTTTCACTTTAGATTCATTTTCTCTAAAGCCAGTCCCTCTTCCTGCAAGAATCATTTTTCTTGCCTGTCCAACAATCCCTTTTCTCATAGGAATTCCACTTATGTCAGAGCCACCTGTAATCTGGAACTCATAGCCGGGCATGTCAATAGATTCGCCTTTTATTGTTTCACCTATTTTTTTGCCAATAAAAAAGTTAGCTGCCTTATCTTTTAATTCTTTAGGATAGCTTTTCTTTGAAGCTGGGTCCCCTATTACTAGTTTGAATTCTGCCATATAGACGAGAAATAAGGTAATGCTTTATAAAGCTTGTGTCAGAAAGGTTTTTATAGCCAATTTACAGCTAAAGCATTGATGGCTGAAACAAAAGAAGGGGAGCTTTCTAAGGAACAAATTATAGAACGACTTGCATATGGTGCTGAGGACTTAAAAGGAAAAGAGCATTTTGAAGAGCTTCCTGGGCAATTTTCTCCAAACGTTTTTGATACTGGTTATCCAAATCCAATCAAAAGATATAGGTTAGTTTGGGACAACTTTTCTATGTCAATGGAGGAAAGTTATTTTTGGGTATTAAGAAATTTAAAGCAGTCATTTGGCTATAGTGTTGAAAAGACAGTTGACTCTTTTTCTATGGCAGAGCAAAGCTCATTTTTTGGAGTAGCAATGCAAAGATTAGGAATCCAACAGGACAAAGTTGCTCAGTATTTTGCTACAATAGGAAAAATGGTGAAAGATTTATTTGCAATTGTAAGAGAACTTAGAATTATTGATGAAAGAAGAGGGTATTATGAAAAAAGTTATTCCACAGATGAAAAAATAAGAGCTCACAATGAAGTAATTCTCAAAGGATTATGGATAGATGTTGTTGAAGGAGGAGCAAAAAATCCTGCTTCTGTGTTTGGGATGGCAACACAAGGCCCTGGATTCATAACTTTACCAGACTTATTTTTTAGAATTCATCCAAGAAATCATAAAGAAATTCCGGAAATGGTTGATAAACAGGAATTTAACGACGCGGTAAAAATTGCTTTGAAAAGAAAGCTTGGACAATTTATAGAGTGGAAAGATTCCACATATAAAGAACTTTTAGTAAGAAGAACTTTTCAAATAAAATATTTAAGGCAACATTATGAAGTAATTCAAATGTATATTAACTGGATAAAACCTTATCTAAAATTTATAAAAAGAATGCATACTGATCTTTCAAAGTTGGATCAACCAGAGATTATTGCTGCTTTTGAAACATCTATGATTGAAATCGAGCTTTTGGCAACAAAAAAAGTTGATGCTGCCTATAGTGTAATAATTGCCCACTTTTTGTTTGAGGTAAAACCTATGCTTAATTTTCAGGCAGAAGGATACCAAAGAGGACCTTTACATGTTGGAAAGATGACATTAAATTTGAGAGGCTACGCATGGACAAAAGAGGAAATAGCGCTCTACAAAAAATTAAAGAAATATGAAGACTTAGATCTTTTGAGAACTATTTCAAGCTCTGTAGAAGCAGCAGTTGATGCTTTAGGAGATGATCTGAAAAAATATATTGTTGAAGCAGAAGGAACTCTTTATACGGAAAAAAAGGAAGAGAAAAAGGAAGAGAAAAAAACATTTAAGGAAGCATTGTTTGGAGATTTTATTTCCAAAGCACCGAAAGAGAAAAAAGTTTCTAAGAAAAAAATCAGGGAAGAGGAGCAAAAGATAAGAGAATCAAAGGAGAAAATAGTCAAAAGCATAAAGCCAGAGCTTCATAACCTTTTCAAGTTCTATAAGAAAGCACATGCAATGATTATGTGGTGAGCTTTTTGTGAAAATCTAGTACGCTTCGCGATGGCACGGCTAATTGTCGTTAGTATTTTATACTAATAAAATCCTCTATTCCTATGGTGGACGAAGAGAAGCTTGAGTTGCCAAAAGAATTTGAGAAATTAACGCCTGAAGAGAGGCTAAAAAGATTAAAGCAACTTCAGGAAGCACTCGAAGAAAAAAAGAAAAAGGAAATAGAAGAAAAAGAAAAACAACTAAAAGAGCTTGTTGAAAAAACAGATAAAGATCTTGTAAGAAAAAGAAAGCAAATAATAAAAGAGCAGGAAAGAATCCAACAATTATTTAAGCAGCAACAAAAAGAAATCGAATCTTTAGAGGAAATTGCTCAAAGTGCCCCCTCAAAACAAGAAGAAGAATATGTCCTTCCTCCTCCAATCCAGTCAATGTATAATGCTGCTAAGTATAAGCCTGTGCAGGACTTATACCAAGAACTTAGTTCCATGGTTGAAAGAGTGCAAAACAAAGGATACATAAGCCCAGAGGAGTTTGAAAGAACGAGAACAATTGGCTATGCTCTTAGCAATAAGCAAGAAAAAATCAAGGAAGGAATTTACACTCCACAAGATGAAGCAGTTGCAATGATAGATGCATCAAGAAAAAAGCTTCATGCTTTGCAATCTATGTATAGAATGTAGTTTTATAATGACTTTTTATAATGACTTTTTTGTCACAGTTTTCTTAAGTTCACTTTGATAAAGTTTATAAGTCAAAAAATTCATGGATTATTTATGGCAGTTTTTCAGACAGCATACTATCATCCAATGGATAGAGAATATACAGCTCCAACTCCTGGAATGGGGACAAATGATGTAGATTATAGTGTAAAAGATATTGGACAAAGCATTGTTTCTGGAATTGGCGGAGCATTGCACCAACATTTGGCTGCAAAAATAAGGGCAGGAACACAAGCTGTTGAATTAGAGTTTACTGGTGCCGGGTCAACAAGAGGCCAACAACATACTCCAGATGTTTATGGCCAAGATCAGAGAAGAGCAATAAGAGAACTTGCTACTTTAAACAAAATTAATCTGACAACCCATGCAACAATGGCAATAATGGGAGTTACAGGAGTAGATCAACAAAACAATTTCTCTAAGGAACAGCAAAAGGCAGCAGTTGATGAAGTAAAAAGAGCAATAAAGTTTGCTGCTGAAGCTGCAGGAGGGGGAGCAGTAACAGTCCATTCAGGAGAATTTCAGAGATCAATTTCAGATTTAAAAAGCAGAGATTATAAAGAAGGAGTGGCAAGATCAGATGGCACTCCTTTGTTTGTAAATTACCATGATGAAAAACCAGAAGAAACAGAAAGGAGAGGAATGATTTATGGGATTGATAAAAGGACTGGTTTAGTCAGGTTTTCTCAAAGGAGAAGCATGGAAATTACTATTCCAGTTTATAAAACTGTAAAAAAAGGGCAAACTTATACTGATATTAATGGCAATCAAGTAACCGCTTCAAAAGATGATGAGAACATTTACTTAGATTACTATAATAAGCAAATTCCAATAAATTCTGAAAAAGACCTTACAAATAGAGTTCCTGAATTTGATCCTCGAACAGGAGAATTTAATGTAAAGACTGTAAACTGGGATTATTTTAAGGAAGAAGCAAAACTGAGAAATGCTCTCAGAGAAAAAGAGTTGGGAAGAAAACTTAATCCAGAAGAAAGATTAACTGAAGAAGAAGCTTTTGCAAGAGCTCAGTTAGGAGTTCAGGCAGCAAGGGCAAGGGGATTTGCTTTTAGAGGATTAGAAAATTTTCAAAAATTAAATGATGAGGTGATAAAATTACAAAACGCAAAAGAAATCTATGAAAAATTGGAAAAATCTGCTTCTCCTGAAGAACTTGAAAGATTTAAAATAAAACTTGAATCAGAACTTGGTAGATTATTGCCGGAGGAATATGTCAAGCCGACAGAAGCAATTAACAAAAGACTTTCTGCAATAAAAACAGAGATAGAACATCTTAAGCATCTTTCATCTGCTGAGTTTGCAGAAGCGGAAGATGCCAAAAGAACTTCAGAAAATATTGTTTCTGTTTACAAATGCAGAGTAAAAGAAGCGCAAAAATCCTATGAATAAATTGGTCTTGAAGCTTTAAATCAAACTAAAGCAAATAAGTTGAAAAAACCAGTATTCGTTGCCATAGAGCACATTTTTCCAGAAAGTTATGGAGGGCATCCTCAGGAATTAAAAGAAATAGTTTTAGGAGCAAGAAAAGAGATGCAGAGAAGATTAGAACAATGGGGTTATAGCAAAGAGGAAGCCAAGAAAAAAGCTGAAGATCATATTAAAGGAACTCTTGATATTGGTCATCTAAATATGTGGAGAAAATATTGGAATCCCAAAGGAAAAAATCCAGAAGAAAATGAAGAAGAATTCAAAAAATGGGCAGTTTCGCAAGTTGAGGATTTAGCAAAAGATAAAATTTGGGGAAATGTTCATTTGACTGATAATTTTGGATATGGAGATGATCATCTTGCTCCAGGAATGGGAAATGCTCCAACGAGGGAAATAGCTAAAGTGCTAAAAAAGCATGGCTATGAAGGACCTTTAATCGTTGAGCCAGGAGCTGATGCGTCTGTAGATTTGTCAGACTTTCATGGCACAATGAAAGCATGGAGATTTTTTGGAAGTCCAATTTATGGACTAACTGCTCCAGTTCATGACAGAATGCCGTGGGAATCTGTGCAATATGGTTGGTTTGGCCAAACAAGATCTCCTTACTTTATTTTTGGTGCATATGCTCCAAGCCAAGAATGGAAGTTATGGACTGAAGTGCCTTTAGAATAATTATTTCTTAATTTGCAGCTCTTTCAAAAAAACAGAAGCTAATCCAGGAGCGTATTCTTTCAACAAAAAGAAATTTTCTGCCGCAATATTTTTTGAATGCTCGCAATGGGGGGAACATGGGAAATGGCTTAATAATGCAATGTCTTTGTGGCGCTTTGAAAGATTTGTCAATGGATGTTCTGGCTCATGTGTCAAATCCATTGTTTTAGAATCTTGGATTTCTCTTTCAAAGAAGCGAATGCAGCATGGAGGATAACCAAGAAGTACGCCAAGTGTTCTATGATCTTGTTGTAATTCAGCCAAGGATGCTTTTTTTGCAAGCAACTCGTTTTTTGAAATATAAGCAACATATAATCCTTCAGGATGCTTTCTGTCAACAAAAACTCCTTTGTTTGAAAAATCTGTATCATCAGCAAGAGCGATTTTAAGCGGAGAAAGTTCAAGATAGAGGCCATTTAGTTTGCAGAAATCATACACTTTTTCTAATTCCTGTCGAGTGAAAAGATGTCTTACAACTGGTTTTTTGCCTTCACCAAGTCTTATCATTTCAAGAGACTTAATGTAGCTACCAAACACTTCATATAGGTCATGGATCATGGAGAAAGGTAGTAAAAATCTATTATATAAAATGAGCGGGTCTGGTGGGACTTGCAAGCGTCAGTTTGTTTGCTGGACACTATTTGAACCCACGGCCTATCGATTTCGCTGTTAACCTAAGAGTCGATTGCTCTACCGAACTAAGCTACAGACCCATAACAATTTTAAATGTCGGTTGTTTTTTAAAGGTTATTATGGAAGAACAGAAAGAAGAACATCGCTTAGTAAAAGAGCGAATAAAAAAGTTTGATGAACTAAAAGAAGCTGGAGTAGATCCTTTTCCTTATTCTTACAGGCAAACTCATCATTCTAAAGAGATTAAAGAGAAATATGGCGCTTCTTTGAAGGCAACAGAGCATACAAATGATAAAGTAATTGTTGCTGGAAGAATAATGACTATAAGGGAGATGGGAAAAGCTTCTTTCTTCAAATTGCAAGATCAAAGCGGACAAATTCAGGTTTACATTAAACAGGAAGATGTTGGAGAGGGAATGTATAAGATTTTTAGAAAGTTAGATATTGGTGACATAATTGGTGTTGAAGGATTTATTTTTAAAACGAAAACAGGAGAACTGACAATTGCAACACAAAATATTCAACTTCTTTGCAAGTCATTTAAACCATTGCCTGAGAAGTATCATGGATTAAAGGACACTGAACTTAGGTATAGGCAAAGATATCTCGACTTAATAATGAATCAAGATGTCAAGGACAGGTTTGTTTTAAGATCAAAGATAATTCAGGCATATAGGGAATTCATGTTGTCAAAAGGATTTATTGAGGTTGATACGCCAACTTTGCAAACAGTCTACGGTGGGGCAGCTGCAAGGCCTTTTGTAACTCACATAAATGCATGGAAAATGGACATGTTCCTTAATATTTCTCCCGAATTGCATCTGAAAAGATTAATCGTAGGAGGATTTGAAAAAGTATTTACAATCTGTAAGAATTTTAGAAATGAGGATGCAGATAAGACACATAATCCTGAGTTTACAATGTCTGAATTTTATCAGGCATATGCAGATTACAATGATATGATGAAATTAACTGAGGAGGTTTTTGAGTATGTTGCAAAAAAAGTTTTAGGAACAACAGTAATTGAATATGAAGGAAAGAAAATTGACTTGAAATCGCCATGGCCAAGAGTGACAGTCTATCAAGCATTGAAGAAATTTGCTGGATTGGATGTTGAAAAAATGGATGATGGGCAGATACAAGAACAACTTTTGCATCACAATCTTGTTGTTGAAGGCGGCTACAATAGAGGAAAAGCAATAATTGAGTTGTTCCAGCATCTTTGCGAGCCACATTTAATTCAGCCAACTTTTATTATTGATTATCCTAAAGAAGCAAGCCCTCTTTGTAAGAAAAAAAGAGGAAATCAAGAGTTAATTGAAAAAGTTGAACCATACATTAACGGATGGGAAATGGGAAATGGCTATAGCGAACTAAATGACCCATTTTTACAAGAAAAATTATTGAAAGAACAAGCTGCGCAGCTTAGAGCTGGATTTGAGGAAGCTCAACCCTTTGACGAAGATTTTGTAAATGCTCTAAAGTATGGTTTGCCTCCTACTGGCGGGATGGGAATTGGAATCGACAGGATGATTATTTTGTTGACTAATGCTGCTTCAATAAGAGATGCAATTCTCTTTCCAACAATGAAACCAATGGAAGAGAAAGAAGAGAAAAAAGAATGAAAGCAGGAGTTTTATTTTCCGGCGGAAAAGATTCTTGCTATGCTTTGTATTGGGCTTTAAATCAAGGTTATGAAATGAAATGCTTGATAACCTTGCTTCCTAAACATGATTCTTACATGTTTCATGGGCCAAATATTTCGCTTGCAAAAGTTCAGGCAAAGGCAATTGGTTTGCCAATTATTGAACAAAAAACAAAGGCGGAAAAGGAGATTGAATTGGATGATCTAAGTGAAGCAATAAATAAAGCGATAAAAAAATACAAAATAGAAGCAATTGTTGTTGGCGCATTAGCAAGCGACTATCAATTTGTAAGAGTAAATAGGGTTTGTGAAAGTCTTGGAATAAAAGTTTTTGCACCTTTGTGGCACAAAAATCAGGAAATATTGTTAAGAGATGTTGTTAATTCAGGCATAAAAGCAATATTTGTTGCAGTTGCAGCTGAAGGCTTAGATGAGAAATGGCTGGGAAGGGAAATAGACGGCAAAACAGTGGAAGAATTAGTCAAATTAAATAAAAAAACAAGCCTTTCAATAATGGGAGAAGGAGGAGAGTTTGAAACTTTTGTCTTAGATGCACCTTTTTTTCAAAAAGAAATTGTTGTTGAGAAAACAGATAAGAAAATGGAAAGTTTGCATTCAGGGAAAATCAATATAACTAAATACAAATTTTTGGAAAAATGAAAAATTGTTAGTATGATGAGTGTGATTGTAGGAGGGTTCTTTTAATAGAATTTCTTGGCTTTTGTTAAATATAAACAATTCTTGCGAAATGGTTTACTTGAAATGCAAGATATTTCATTTTGTCAACAATCAACAAGAATGAAGGATCTTTTATTTTTTGCATAAGTTTATCTCCTTTTTCTATGATATCATTTTTCATTTGCGTTGCATTAATGGCCATTTTCTCATCTTTTTCATGATATGCCTTAGCAATCATTAAATATTGTTTTTCTATCTCATCAAAAAATGACTCGGCTGTCTTTTGTAACTTTGGATCAATTTTTTTGTCAAGTAAAGTTGTGGCAATTGCCTTCAGGACGTCACCCGTTCTTTCTAAGTGAGTAGCTATTCTCCAATATTGCAACAAAGATTCTGGATTTTCTCCAAGTTGTTTTGCAATTGCTGGCTCTTTTATAGCTATTTTTACAGCTCTTTGAACAAGAAAAGTCAATCTGTTGACGTCTTCATCCCTTTTTATTATATTTTTTATAATGCTTCTGTCTGAAATTTTAAGATCCTGAAACATAGAACGCAATATAACGTCTATTTTTCTAATAAAACTTTCAAGCGAAACTTCCTTTATGTTTAGAAAGTCCTTTGCAACTATCTTGTTTGAGCTTTGTTCTACTATTTCAAGAGCCATCAAATATTGTATGAATTTAGATATATTGTCTGCTTTGTCTTTAACATCAAATCCAGAAATAATAAAAGTATTATATCCGCGAATATATGCTGATGCGATCTCTCTTCTTATAATATCTATGTTTTTGTTTTCTGTTTTTATTACAATTTCATTGTCAGCATTTTTTCTTTTAATTTCCCCTGGAAAAATAAGTAAGCCTTCGTTTAATTCTTCTATCGACAGGTTATTGCCCTTTTCCAAATTATGCTTTTTTACCCATAACTGCGGCAAGGAAAGAACATAACTAGAACGTCCAAATGATATTAATTTTCTTTGTTCCATTTTTTTCACCAAAAATGGAGCTTGAAAATCTTTGATTTTCTTTGTTCCATTTTTTTCACCAAAAATGGAGCTTGAAAATCTTTGATTTTCTTTGTTCCATTATACAACCCCTGCAAGTATAGTGTGGTATATGCCTGGAATATATAAATGTTTCGAGACATATTTTCTTGCTCAACAGTATAGTATGATAGGTTTATAAAAGCAAAAAAACGAAAGGGAAACATGATTGAGACAATATTGTTAAGCGTAACATTTATCGTTCTGTGTGTTGGCACATATACTGACTTTAAATGGAGAGAAGTGCCTGACTGGCTAAGTTGGGGATTTCTAATGTTTGCTTTTGGAACAAGGATAATTGGCTCATTGTATGAAAGCAATTTGTGGACCTTGGCTTCAGGATTAATTGGATTTGGAATTTTCTTTGTTATTGCAATGGCAATGTATTATTTGCATCAGTGGGGAGGAGGAGATGCTAAATTGTTAATGGGCTTAGGAGCAGCGTTTGGGTTTGAGGCAAATTTCAATGCCATGATTTTTATTTTTCTGGTTGATTCATTAGTTGGGGGAGCAATTTTTGGCTTGTTATTTTCGCTTTATTTGGCATTAAAAAAGAGAAAAGAGTTTGTTAGGTGTTATATTGTTTTGAGTAAAGAAGCAAAATATGCAAAGATTACTTTACTAATAATTCTAATAATTGTGTTAGTTGTTTATTTTTTTGTAAGTCCTTTTCTTAAAATGGCAGTTGCTATGTTTGCTTTGATGACTATCTTTTTGCTATACAGCTTTTTGTTTATAAATGCTGTGGAAAAAAGTTGTTTGATAAGCTGGAAAAAACCAGACGAGTTAACTGAAGGGGATTGGATAGTTAAGCCAGTTGTTGTCAAAGGAAAAAGAATAGCTTCACCAAAAGATCTTGGATTGGAGAAAAAGCAAATAGCATTAATAAAAAGATTAAAGGTCAAAAAAGTGCTTGTCAAGGACGGAATGCCCTTTGTACCAGTATTTTTGCTCGGCTATTTGCTGACAATAATTTTTGGCGCTTGGCTGATGGTTGTTTTTTAAGTGCTAAGGCATTCTTCTCATTGCTTTAATCATATAATTTTCTTTTCCTGATAATGAGGGTTTTTGGATTTCTTTTTCTTCTTTTTTCTCTTCTTTTCTGGGTTCAAGTGAGAATTTTCCTATTGATTTACATTCTTCTTTTAAAATGTCTGCTATATTATTGATATCTTCTTGTCCGATTTGCTTTGGTTCCCATTGTAAAGATAATCCATCCTTGTCTTTTCTTGGCAAAACATGAACAGAAACATGAGGGATCGTTTGTCCTGCTGAAACTCCATTCTGAATTAATATATTTGTGCCGTGAGCGCCAAGTTTTTCAAATGCTTGAACTGAAAATGTGTTTGACAAAGTAGCAAGTTGGGCCATCTCCCAGTCTTCAAGCTGTTCTATTATTGCAACATGACGTTTTGGTGCAACTATTATGTGGCCTTCTGTAGCTGGTTTTTGTGCAAGAAATACTACAACATATTCATTTTCAAAAAGTGTTTCTCCTTTCTCTATTGTTTCACAATGAATGCAAGTCATTTGGAGAGCACCTTGGCTATGTCATCTAAGCTGATTTCATTTTTCTGTGGTTTGGATTCTTCTTCAGGTTTTTTCTTTGTCTTCTTTCCTGCTTTTTTCTTTTCTTTAATTTGTTTTTTTGGCTCCTTTATTTCCTCTTTTTTCACTTCTGGTTTTGGAACTTCAACTTTCTCTTCTTTTACAACTTTTTCTGATTCATTTTTCTTGAATAAAGAAGTAAGTTTTGTTATAGTTTCCTCAGAAAGCTCTTTTTTTTGCAAATCAAAATTAATTCCATCGTCTTCTTTTCTTGGAATTAAATGAATGATAAAATGCTGAGCTCTTTGGCCAGCAATAGCTCCATTTGCAATAAATAGATTTACTCCAGTTGCTTTAAGTCCACGAAGAATTGCATGAGAGATGTGTTTTGATGCAACAAGCAAATGTTGTAAAGTTAGCTCAGGCACCTGAGGCATTATCATATAGTGCTCTTTAGGAACCAATAATACATGTCCGGGATTTGCAGGATAAATATCCAAGACAGCAAGACATTTGTCATCTTCATAAACAGTTTTTGAAGGGATTTTTCCAGAAGCAATTTGGCAAAAAATGCAGTTTTGTTTCTGTAACTCTCTTAATTGTTCAGGAGACATTGATTTTAGTTTTTCTTTCAACTCTGCAATTTGTTCAGGAGTTAATTGCTGATCTGGCATATGGTTTTGTTAATTTATGGTTTTTAAAATCTGCCGATTTTAAATATTTATAAAATATTTTGTTTTATCTTTACGATTAACTTTATATAGTATAAATATGAAAAGAAAACATGGACAAGAAAGGAATAGCCCCTTTGATAGCGACGTTTTTGCTACTGTTTTTTGCAGTTGTTATTGGATTGGTTGTTATTAATTGGGGAAGAGCTCAGCTTGAAGAGCAAGCAAGTTGTTCCGTAGACCCGGGATTAAAATTTATTCAAATAGAAGGAAAGCCGCAAGTCTGTTATGGAGATGGCTTTACTTTCTTTTTAGTAGAAAATGGGCCAGCAGTAGATGTCGAGTCATTACAAGTAAGATTAATAGATGAAAATAGAAGAATATTCGCACAAAGTATGCCTGCTTCAAGTATTTTAAGAAATGGTGCATTGGAAAAAAGAATAACTTATGATGCTAATCAATATGGTGGTGTGAAGCAAATAAAGATATCTCCAACGATAAAGCTTTATGATCAGTTAGTTGATTGTCCAGATAGATCTATCATATTTGACAATCCTAAAAGATGTGAAGAAGTTCTATCATGAAACTAAAATTATTCTATGATAAAAGTGTAGAAAAGAATGCGACTATTTATTATGAAAAAGCAAAGTATGCAAAGAAAAAAATTGAAGGTGTTAAAGAAATAATTGCAAGAACTAAAAAGGAGCTTGATGAATTACAGAAACAAAAAGACAACGAAATAGAAAAAATATTTATAGAAAAACAAAAATTAATGGAGAAGAAAGAAGTAAAAAAAGAATGGTACGAAAAATTTCATTGGTTTTTTTCTTCAGAAGGATTTCTTTGCATTGGTGGAAGAGATGCAACATCAAACGAAATCGTTGTTAAAAAACACGCAGAGGAAGGAGATTTGATTTTTCATACTGATATGGCAGGAAGTCCTTTTTTTATTGTTAAAAATGGAAAAAAAACAGGAGAAAACACAATAAAAGAGGCAGCACAGGCAACTGCGTCTTATTCAAAAGCATGGAAATTACAACTTAGCTATGTTGATGTTTTTTATGTAAACCCAGATCAAGTTACCAAAGAAGCCAAAGCAGGGGAATATGTTGCAAAGGGAGCTTTTATGATTTATGGAAAGAAAAATTATTTGACAGCAAAATTGGAAGTTGCGGTTGGGGTTGTTGATAAAAAGGTAATTGGGGGGCCTGTAGCTGCAATTGAAGTAAAATCCAAAAAGTTTATTAAAGTTGTGCCAGGTAACGAGAAAAATACAGATATTGCAAAACAAATAAAAAAACAAATTGGAGGAGATCTTGATTCAATTATAAGATTTCTTCCGGCTGGTGGCTGTAAAATAGTAAAATAATATGAAACATAAAATAAAAAATTTTTTACGAAGGTGGACAGTAAGGTATAATGAGGGCCGCGGCAAAAAATGTATTAGGTGGGTTGTTG
>JAWCRX010000007.1:0-15344 GCA_038869035.1 Candidatus Woesearchaeota archaeon
TGTATGCTTGTGGCTTTCGTGTTTCTGAATTAGTTAATTTAAAAGTTGGCGATCTTAATTTTAATGAAAAAACTGGCTTTGTAAAACAAGGCAAAGGCAGGAAAGACAGAATTTTCAACATTCCCATATTCCTGCTTGATAGTCTCAGGGAATATGCTGGGAATAAGACTAACGAAGAATATTTATTTACTGGCCCAAAGGGGAAATTATCCTCTCGAAATCTGCAAAAAATTGTTTCCAATGCAGCAACCAAAGCCGGCATCAAGAAAGATGTCCACTGCCACACATTAAGACATTCTTTCGCAACACATTTGCTAGAAGACAAAATTGACATAAGAAAAATACAAGAATTACTTGGACATGCTGATCTCTCAACCACACAGATTTATACACATATTTCGACCGAAGAACTTAAAAAGATAAAAAGCCCAATTGATTCCTTGATGGAATGAAAAGAGCTTTTTTGTTATTGTTTTTATTTTTACTAGCTTGCTCTACTGAAAAAAGTGAGAGTTCAATTAGTGAGGGGGGTGAAATCATGAAACTAACATCAACATTTGGCAACAACCAACTTATGGATTCTAAATATACTTGTGATGGCGAAGATGTTTCCCCTGAATTAAGAATAAGTAATATCCCTCCTAATGCAAAATCGCTTGCATTGATTATGGATGACCCAGACGCTCCAATGGGGACTTTTGTTCATTGGGTTGTTTGGAATATAGCTCCAACTAAAACAGTCATCAAAGAAGGTGAAGAGCCAGCAATGAGAGGAAGAACCAACTTTGGAAAGCTTGGCTATGGTGGCCCATGCCCTCCTTCTGGAACACATCGTTACTTTTTCAAGCTTTATGCGTTAGATTCTCAAATTAATCTAAAAGAAGGAGCAACTAAAGCAGAGCTAGAGAAAGCAATGCAAAACCACATCATTGCAAAAACAGAATTAGTTGGATTGTACAAACGAAGATAAATCACAACAGAACTCGCAACTTTCGCAACAGGGTGCTTCTGGCATGTCGAGGAAGCATTTCATAAAATAAAAGGAGTGAAGAAAACAACTGTTGACTACACGGGTGGCAAGATGATGAATCCTGCTCATGAGTATGTTTGCAGTGATGAAACCGGCCATGCTGAAGTTTTACAGATTGATTTTTGATCCAAATATAGGAAATCTTTCAATACTATAGCCCACAAAATTCCTGAAGACCTCTTCTTCGAATTACATAAGGATCATTTTGTAAATATCTTCCGCCAACTACTTTTTGAACTCTAAGACCATGATGATTAAGAATTATTTCCAAAGTTTCTCTGTCTTTTCTAAGAAGAGAATTGTTTATCGAGTCACAATCTTCTCTTGTCAAGAGGATTTTTTTTGTGTTGCCTTTCCACTCAGCTATTTTTTCTCCATCTTCGATTATTGTGTAAACTCCGACAGTTTCATTATAGGATAATTTTTTATTGCATTTGAATTGAAACACCTTTTGTTGTTCTTCAGGACAATATTTAAGAAAAAATCTTTCCAGAGGCATTTCATGTAACACAGGACTCTTCATTGGTTGTGTGTAAAAATAAAAGGTTTCAGCTCTTCCTTCTTTTCCAACAACAAAAAGATAGCCTTTGTCAGGAATAACTGGAGGATGAATCATAGATGATTTGGCTCTTGCAGTCGTTGTGCTTTGGGTTGTGTCTGTTCCCCAAAACAAATCACTAAACTCATCTGAAATCATTTTCCTCATCTCAATTAGGAAAAATTTATGCTTTAAAAATCTATTTTAATTTTGGTGCCGTGTTGAAGTCATGTTCACTTGAAATAATTCCATTGCACTGTAACATAGAAAATAACCAAACATGGAGCAAATTTGAGATGAGTATTGACTCAATGTGCACATGCAAGTATAAAAAGTAAATTTAAGACGGAGTCTTAATTTTGTTCAAGACAATTCTTTGGAAGGAGGCGTTGCTTGATAACATTCTGTTCTGTAAGGACAAGTTTTGCATTGCCAATTCATCTCTTTTCTCATTCTTCCTTCTGGGATTGGCAATGTATTTGCCTTAAGGTGTTTGTGCAAAAGCTCAAATCTTTTTATTGCTTCATTTAATTTTGCTTCATCATAAGAAACAGCAAAACTTTTTGTTTTTAGTGTATTTTTCTCAACATACAAAATTATTCCATCCTTTATTTTTTTGTGGTGCATGTATAACTGTATCTGGTAAACATGGCTTTCGTTTGGCTGCAAAGTATAAGTTAAGCTAGCAGTACTTTTTACTTCTACAACATAAATTTTGTTATCTGCTTTTACAACAACAACATCATCTATTCTTCCAGAAATTGTAAAGTCCTCTTTTTGTATCTGAAAAGGATCTTCGCTTGATATCAATTTAATGTGAGGATTTTTTTCGCTTTTCAAAACATCAACAATAAATCCATGGACTAAATTTCCCATCTCAAAGACTTTTAACACTTCAACATCTGGCTGCCTTGGAATATTGTAAGAATACCAGCTTTTCCTGACACAACTTCCTGCTTCAGAAGGATAATATCTCCCAACTGACTTTGGAAAACTTTCTCTCTTCAGAAAATTGCTTATCAAGGGGTTAAAGTCAATCATAAATAAAAGAAGTTGATGCAATTTTTAATCATTGTGTATTTCTCTTTTTTGCCCTTGGATGTTTTGCTTCTAATTCATCTCTTGAATATTCTAATCCTTCTAGATAGTGGACAGTAGAAGTCAGGCTATTATGTCCCAATAGTTGTTTCACTGCAATCATATCACTTCCACTTTTTCTATAAGTATCTTCTGCCGAAGTTCTTCTTAATGCATGTGTTCCTATCCCAAAATATCTGCTCGAAATTGCAAATAAACCGCGATCAGTCAATCTTCTTCCATGTTGATTTAGAAATAAGAATGTTGGATCACGAATTTCTTCATAGAAATATTTTCTACCTGCCAAATAATTGGTAAGTGCTTCTCTTGCAACACCAACAACATGAATATTTCTTGACCCTCCTCCTTTTACTTCTTTAACATGAATAGTCCAGTTAGTTGTGTCAACGTCTTCCATTCTTATACTTACAACTTCATGTCTTCTTAAGCCAGACAATATTAACTCAATCATTGCTCTGTCCCTCGGCTTTAATCTATCTTCATAACTTCTTGGTATTTCTATTGGTAAGTCTGCTTCAAGAATTACATCAAGCTGTTCAGGAGCAGGATGTTTAGGAATTCTTCTCACAATTTTTCTTCTACCTATTCTTGCTATGACAAAATCATTTGTATAACCAATCTCATACAAAACTTTTTCAAACCTTTTCAATGCAGCAAGCATTTGATTTGTTGTAGAAGGAGAATGTTCATGTACTTCTACAAAATGCCCTATTATTTCAACTAAACTTGGATATGTCCATATCTCATTAAATATTTGAGGAAGCCATCTTTTGTATTTAGTAAAAATAAATCTCAACAAACTTTTGTCAGCTTTTCCTATGTGACAATAGCTCCAATAGGGCTCTACACTTGTAGGATTCAAATTCATTACTATTCTCCCTTCTTCAGTTCTTATTGCAGGAAGTTTTTGATCAACAATTTCTTCTAAAGTAGGATTTCTTAATGGTAGCGCAAGATTTGTTGTTTCTTCTTCTAAAAATCTATGATCTTGTTCAAAACATACTTGTCTATAAAGTCTTCTAACATCATTAGCAAGACATCTTGTTACAGAGGTATCGGGGAAATTAAAGAATTCAGTAAGTTTCTCTCTCAGAAACATTCCAACTGCAGTAATGTAAGCATCTCTGGTATTTGGCCTATTTCCTAAGAGCGACTGTCTAAATAATTCAAGCGGATTAATCATTTAATTGCAATCAGAAAATTATTTTTAAAAGTGTCTATTTTTTGTTTTTCTTTTTTGCCTTTGCTTCTTCAACAACCTTCTTGAAAACTCCTATTTGCTTGTCTGTCAAACTTCCATATCTCATATAATTTGCCTTAATGTTTTTCAAAAAAGCATACTGATCATAGAATTCTTTCGGAATATTAAACAATTTTTTTATTTTTGGATCTTTAATTGGGTGATCTTTTTCTTCAGGCATACATGAAGAACAAACAGCTCTTTGCTTAGAAGAAACTATTAATACCATGTTCTTTTTGCAAATGTTGCATTTTTGTTTGTATATTGCCATAAAAGAAAGAAAGTGTTCTGTATTTATATGGTTTGCTTGTATTTAGCACTGGACAATTGTTTTTATATGAAATCCGCTGTTAAATAGAAAAAATCTCATATGATTTTTTCGTATTCAGGAAAATATTTCTGTATGACTGATAAATCAAAGCTTCTCAAAATGCTTTCCTTTGACTCCCTTTCCAACAAAAACTTGAAAGAGTCCTCAATTAATTTCTCCTTTGTCCTTCCTTTTGCCAGCTTTTTGTAATAATCATCCTTTAAAGTTACCTTGAATTGGATATCATTAATTGTTACGAGAAAATAGTTTCCGCGGTTTGATATTTTCATGCAACCTTTCTCTGGAATTCTGTGCCGTAAATGGCACGGTATAAGTTAGATATTGCTATACGGGAAATCCTATACTTTTCTTTTCCAACAGGTAAAATTGGCTTGTAAATAAATTGTGCTCCCACTCTAGCAGCTGCAGCACTTCCTTCGCTCTCATTTGTTGAAAAAATATAGAATTCTGTTCCAAATCTCTTGTCAAATTCAAGCTCTCTTGCTTCTCGAATAATATCTTCTCCATTCCAATAAGGCATTGCAAGATCTGTGATAATGTGTGTTAGGCTTTTTGCAGGATTCATAGAAATTGCCCTTAAAGTTGAAATTCCCATTATTCCTGATGAAACAGCATAAAGAAATTCTCCCTCTCTTCTCATATATTTTAGAAGCATTTCCTGTGATGACCCAAGAAGAAGTGGATCATCATCAACTAAAAGAATTCTTTTTTGCTTAAATGGAACAACTCTTTTCTCGATTCCTCTCTGCTCTGTTTGTTGTGCAGCTTCTATTTGCATAGTCTCTGCCCTCGCACCTCTATAAGCATATTCTTAGCTTCCATCTATATAAATCTTCCTTTGAATTATACTAGTATACAAAACAATATACCAATAAAATTTTGTGCTCAATTTGTCTATTTGTCACTCAAAAGGCATTAATATCGTCGGCAAAAGCTTTTTAACTCTTTCAATATTTCCAAAAAAATGAAATTGAAAGTGGCAATTGCGCAGCTTTCTAGTGTCACAGGAAATCTGCAGGAAAATGCAAAAAAGATTGTTGATGCAATAAAGAAGGCAAAGCAGCAAAAAGCAGACATCGTTGTTTTTCCAGAGCTTGCTTTAAGTGGACAATGCTTTTCTCATCATTTAACAAACCCTGTTTTTGTTTCTGAAAACAAGCGATTAATTGAAGAAATTGCAAAACAAACTTCTGGCATTGCAGCAATTGTTGGCTATGCAAACGGAAAGAGCAACTCTGCATCAATAATGCAAAACGGAAAAATTGTTTTAACAAGCAATAAAATGGTTATTTCTTCAGATGAGCCTTTTTCAGCCGGAGAAACAACCCAATCTGCTCTTCTTCATCTAAAAGATGGTCCGATGAAAATTGGAGCAATTATTGGAGAAGATCTGTTTGACCAAACAACAACAAAAAAACCAGCAAGAATGTTAAGGCAACAAGGGGCAGAGTTAATTTTTGCAATAGGAAACTTCTCTTATTCAACAAGTTTTGAAAAAAGATATGCTGCTGCAAGAAATCAGGCAGATGTAAATGGCGTTTTGGTTGTTGTTGTTAATGGAGTTGGCATTCAACAACATGGACACCACATCACAATTGTTGATGGCAAATCGTTTTATCTCGACAAACAAGGCAATTTAGGAGAAATATTGCCAGCATGCAAAGAAGATTTGTTCATAATAAGTATTGATACAGAAAAAATAATCACAAAACCAGCTCAACTATTGCCAGATGATAAGTATTCTACAACTATTTTTGGTTTGCAACATTATGCAAAATCAACTAATTATCAAAAAGCCATTGTTGCTGTGAGTGGTGGAATCGATTCAACTGTTGCTGCTGTTATTGCAATAGAGGCATTTGGCAGGCAAAATGTTAAACTGCTTCACATGCCTTCTCAATATACAAGACAATCTTCAAAAGATAATGCAAAACAGCTTGCAAAAAATCTAGGAGTAAAACTTGTTGTTGACCCTATAACAGAAGCAATGGACTGCTTTATTGCTTCTTATCACAGAGCACATGAAAAAATAAAAAACAAAGCAACATTGCACAACATTCAGGCAAGATTAAGAGCAGCAAAATTATTGGCTGTTGCAAACGAAACAAACTCCTTGATTATTGGAAGCGGAAATAGAACGGACATTATTTTGAACAACACAACTCTTTATGGCGATCATTCAATTGGTGTTTTGCCTCTTGGCGACATTAGCAAAAAAGAAATCTATGAGTTTGTTGCAATAATAAACAAAAAGAAAAAAATAATTCCGGAAGCAATCATTAAAACAAAACCAATGCATGAACTTGACGAAGAATCCGAAGAAGAATTTAACTATGATATTGTTTTCCCTCTTGCAGACGCATTGCTTTATGGAGAAACAAAAACATCATTGATGCAATTATTCAAGGAAAAGAAGCTCCAATGTCACCAAGCCGTTTACAGCCTAAAACCACAGCAATTTTCTAAATTAATCAATGATTTGTCAGAAAAAATGCATCTCTATGCATACAAACATTTGCAGCTACCTCCAATGCTCACATTCACAGAGCGACAAAAGTACCCAGCATTATTTGACCAATGGAAAGAATAGTTAAGCAGTAAATCCTAACAATTTTCCAATTGCATATCCTGCTAACGCTGCCAATATTCCAATTGTTGCAACTTCTATTCCTGATTTTTGCCAGCTCCCAATTGAGTATTTTGCTTTTGCTGCACCTACTACAAACAATGCTATGAGTGAAATCATAATGCTTGCATACATGCTTTTTGCAATCGTAAAAAAAAAGAAAGGCGAAAGGGGAATTAGCGAGCCAATTGTCGAGCTTAACCCCACAACAAAAGCATCCCATGACGGATGTCTCCATTCTTCTGGCGCTTTTCCTCTTTCTGAAATATAATAGTCACGAGACGCTTGTGCACTTGTATATGCAACAGCCGCCATTGAAATGCTTTCTGCTGCTGTTCCAGCTAACCCAGCAATTATTACTACATTAACATCATTTGTCGCTTCCGCAACGCCTAGAGAAAGTCCAAGAACATTCACAATGCCATCCTGACCACCAAGAATTATGTCTTTTAGATTATAATGATTGTGATTGTTCCTCTTCTTTTCTTTCATGCAATTTTAGTGGAAAAACAGATTAAAAATATTTCTATATACCAAAGCTCTCAGAGAACTCTTTTACTTTCTTGAATTCTGCCAAATATTTATAGCCTTCTTCTGTCATCTCAAAAATTTTTTTGCCATCAACAACTTTCTCTTTTATGAGATCTTTTTGTTTAAGATCTTCAATATATTCTTTCATCTTTTTGTAAGATAGATTTGATTTATGCCCCAAACGAGTAGGCTTTATACTACCTCTTTCATTTTGTATAGCTTCAAGAATATCATAAATAACCTCAAACTTGTGTCTTTTTGTTCCCATGGTACCATACTAAAATATACTCTATAATTAAAGCGCTAAAACCAAGAAGCTGCACACTTTCTCCAATTGCATAAAGTTCTATTTGCATTGCTTCAAAAACAAATAATAATTGAGAAGCAAGCAATAATGTAAATGCAATAAAAACTAAAGTTGCTGAAGCAGTTTTCTTTCTTTTTGCATTTTCTTTTAATAAACTACAAATGATGAACAGCATTACTGTAGCAGTTATGTGATAAACAAAGTTTACATAATTGCTAAAAAAAGTTAAAATTGCAATAAAGTATACAAAAAGAAAATTAACACTTACATTATTAATCCTGTTAAGCAATGAAAATATTGCAAGCAAGCCAAGTAACATGCTCAACCTATACAAAAAAGATCCCACTACTTTTACGTCAAGGATGCCAGATAATTCTTGTACGGTTATTTTGCCTGTGTTCTCTGTAAAAATCTTATAATAAAGCCATGCATGTATTCCAATTTTTAATATAAAAGATAATCCAATCAAAAGAAATGCAAGAAAAAATACAAAATACTTTTTATTGTCTGTTAATTTATAAGCTCTGTAACTAAATAAAGAAATTAGAAGAGCTGCTAAAACTGATATAGAATCTATGACAATATCCCATCCATGAAACCATTGCGGGATTTGTACTGGTAATGCCATGTGAATAAAAGCCCCTTTTCATTTTTAAAGCTTATGGATTAGAAAGACTTATTTTCCGTCGATAATCTATTAATAAATGGCTTTGTGTTTTGCTTGTTATGGAACACCCCTCCGTGATTCCCGCCTCTTATGCATCGCTCTTGCGCAAAGAAGCGCAAGAGGCTGCATTAAACAAAAAAGTGAAACTATGCAAAAAACAATAAAAGATTTTGACAGGAATAACGAATATATTGGTGTTGTTGAAGAACTGTTTGCAACAAATACAATAGACGAAGAAGAAGCAGATTTTCTAAGACGATTCGTCACAGCTTCGTAAATACTTTTCTCGACGACAAAATCAACAAATTTATATAAGCATCAAAAATCGCCGTTACTATGAAGAAGGGGATAATAGTCATCATTCTGTTAGTAATCTTAATCATAGCTTGCACTCCACAACAACCAGTTATTCAAGTAAACAACAAACCATATGGAGAACAGCAAACAACACAGGCTGTAAAAGAACAAGTAAAAGAAGAGCCAAAAATAGAAGTAGCCCAAGAAGAGGTAAAAATTGAAACGCCAGCATACACAGAAGGAAAAATAGTTTCAAATGTGACATCAGAAGCTTCTTCTGAAACAAAAATGGAAGAAATATTTGCTTCACACCAACCATATTTCTGCACATATCACTTACAGGACCCTTCAACAAAAAGAATAAGCGCAACTGAAATTTGGGTAGACACAAATGGAGAATACAGAACGAGAAGCGAGATCTCAGAAACTGAAAGCTATATTCTTTCTTCTTTGTTTGACGACAATATCTACTATTACTGGGATTCACAAACTGAATTAGGAAACAAATACACAGCATCAGAAGCAAAATCAAAAAATCTTGTAGTAAAAGAAACCATAATTAAAGATGCAACTCAAGTAAAATGCAGAAAAATAAGCTCTGTTCCCGCCATACAATTTAAAGTTCCATCAAACATAAAGATTTCATAAAATGGATAAAAAAATAATCTTAATGGGCTTGACAATTTTAATACTTTTAGGAATAATTGTTGGGTGTCAAAAACAACAAACAACAGGAAATGTTATTCTTTTCAAAGATGCAAAATTAGAACAATTAAAGCCTGTCGAAGATAAAAAACCTTTGCAGACAAGGATTTCATATTACGAAGACGATAAAAAAGATTATAGCTCAATAAGATCTCTTGACCAGGCATTTACAAGAACTCAGGAAGTAAGCTGCTCATTTTTACTGCCTTCTTCAAGAAATGACGAAGGACAAATAAACATTAAAGGAGAGAAATTTGTCCTTGATTTATTAAAAAGAAGAACAGCAACAAGAATAGTTTTTGATGGTCATACTTACTATGTTTATGAAAGAGATGAAGATGAAGGCTGGCAATTCAAGGAAAGTGAAGTGGAGCTCTTTAAACAATATCACAATGACATTGACTTTCTCTCAAAAGAAGAATTGATTGCAAAAGCAACTGGAGTCAAATGTAAGCCAGATAATTTCTCAGATAGCATCTTCAGACGTCCAGAAAGAATTGAATTTGGGGATGTTATTACAGAACTAATAAGAGATGGAATTTATCCTCGTTAAATTATCCTCATTAATCTTCGCCATATCTTCTTCTGCCTTCATCTTTCACAAATTGAATGAAGGTTCTTCCCATATAAATTTCATCAACAATTTCTTTTGCAAGTCTTTGGATATCTTCGTTTCTTAAACGAGATAACTGAATCATTGCAGATTTTAGTTTTTCTGTTGTTCTTACATCTCCCTCAACAACTATAAGCCCTTCCCTCATTGCAACCGTTACCAAATTCTCTAAAACTCTTCTAGCAGCAATTTCTCTTGTAGTCAGAGTGTGTGGTGTTGTTCCAATAAAAGAGGCAGTTGTCCTATAAAGATTTGAAAGTGTAAACTGTGTTGCGCCAAAAGCTAAATTAGTATAAGCAATCCGTTCGCTTGCTGAAAGTTGGGATAAATATTTCAAAACAAAATCTGATTCTAATTGGCATATGGTTGTTTCGTCCAATCCTGCGAGATCTTGTTTTATTGTTGTAGCTGTAACAAGTGTAGTCTTAAGAATATCTTTTTCAATAATATTAATTGCTTCTGTTTCTTCTCTTGCAATTGAATCTCCATAACTCTTAAATAACACAATATTTGCAATAGTGCCATAAAATTCTCTAGGGCCCATTGAAGCAAGCATCGTGTCAGATAGATTTTGTAGAAATTCTTTGTTTCTTCTTATGCTGTCATAGACTGTGCTTCCATTTCTTTTTATCACATCTTGACGAATGATTATTGTTCCTTCATCCGTTACAGTGTAATCTTTTTCTCTTTGTTCACCAGAAAAATTACTTACTAAAGAAGGTTTTGTCACAAAATATATTACAGTTTCTCTTCCTTCAAAGGTTTCAACATCTGTTGTATTTGGTCCATCGACAATTTCTGCAAGATCAAAGCCAATTCCTCCCCTCAGACATTGGGGACTTCTGCTTATGTTAAAGAAGTATCCTCTTTTTCTTAGCAATGAAGTTAGCTCTTCTGGTTCTTCTCCACTCAACATGACTTCCAGTGTTGTATCAGGAAGATTATTTCTTTTGATTGCTTCTACAAGATCATTTCTTTCCAGAAGTGCAGGGCCTCTATAAGTTGCAACTGCATAGTTTGCCAGTGATGTTTCTATTGAGTTATTTACAAAACTGTAAGATGGAAGGGGAGAAACATGACTGATAAAAGCTCTTCCAACTGCTGCTAAAGTTAACACTACATTAATCATAGCTTGCAAAAACGGTTTAAAATCCTATATAAGAATTTTGATTTTTTATCTATCCCACATAACTAAGCTGCTTTTGCTCTTGTTTTTCTTTTGCTTCCATTGATTTTACAAGAATTGTCTTCAATTTTTCCTCAAATTTTCTGGCTTGTTCTTTTAATGGCTCATAGTTAACTTTTAATCCAAGATAACCATCAATTGCTTTTATTGCTTCAGCAGCGGCATTTGCATCTGGCAACCCAGAAACTGTTTCAACAAATATTGCAGTTCTTTTTATCCCTTCTCCTTTAGCAAGCAATATCCCTGTAACTCCAACAATTATTCCTTCTCTTAATTTCTCTAGTTTCAAAGTTTCTAACTTCTTAGAATTTTTTTCATCATCTGCATAATAATATGTCTTTGGCTTTTCATTTGGAAGAGAGGTTCCAACTCCCTCTATACTTACTATTTCCTTTGCTTCGTTGTCTCTTGCCAATTTCAATACGGCATCTGCCAACTTCCATTCCATTCCGGGCATAGCACTTATTCCAGAAATGATTATAATATTGTTTTCTTTGTTGTAATAAATCCCTATTGGTTGGATTATTTTACCTTCATGAACAGCAATCATTGCGGGCAATTCATCCAAAAAAATATTTCCTATTAATTCTGTTTTCAAATGTTCAACAAGAAACTCTGATGCTATTGTTCCCACAAGCCCAAAGCCAGGAAACCCTTCAATGATTATTGGATTTTTTACTTTTCTTTTTATTGAGATTTCCATGGTTAAACCAGCGTTTTAGCCTTTTATAAATCTTAACATTTATAAACACCCAATCCAAGAATGAAATAGGTGATAAAATGTGGTTTGGAGGTAGGTCAACAGCAATTTTTGTATCCGGATTAGTTTTATTTGCCCTTGGCTTAGTTCCTTTGCTTCCTAAATTAGGCATTTCTATCGGATTTACAATCCCTTTAATTCCTCAGATTGTTTTAGCAATTGTAGTTGCAGCAGCAGGAATTTATCTTATGATTGTTGGTTTCTTAGAGGGCCCAACATTTAATCCAGCAATTGCATGGACTTCAATTATCTTAGGAGTAGCTCTTGCTGCGCTAGGAGTTTTGCAAACACTGAATTATTTGCCGGCAATTAATCAAGCATTGCAAAACACAATTGCTTATGGCATATTTGTTGTTGTAGGAATCCTTTTTATCATCGGTGCATTCCTTCAAAGTTAGATTATTTCTATATTTGTTTATTTTAGCGATCAAAAGTTAGTTGGATTGTGTTTCACGATTAAGATAGGAAAGTAGGAAAGAAATTCAGATGAAGTTAGTCATTGATACAAATAAGGTAATGGCGGCTTTCTTAAAAGACAGCGCTTATAGGGAAATCATTTTCTCTAAAAAATATGAATTCTTCACTTCGTCTTACGGGATAAAAGAACTTCTCAAGCACAAGGAATACATCTGTAAAAAGACTAGAATAAACAAAATTTCGCTGCATTTAAAAATGTTCCAAAAATTGCCTTGTTATGGGGCGAATGAAGGCACATCTGTTCGATCTGGAAGAAGATCCAGAAGAAGTTCTTGAAAGAGTTAGTGATGAGCGAATTCAAAGTGGACAAGTTCTCCCAACAGAAACAGAAGAATTAGAAAAAAGACTAATCAGAATGTTCTTTCAACATGCAAAAGCAAGTGAAAGAGAAGTAGTTTGTGTTACAGACCATGATGAGTATGAAAGATTAAGGGCATCTGGGGAGCTTTTTGAAGGCATAAAATATTATCTGCTTGTCAATAAAAAAGGAGATATTCTTGACATGAACCCAATTATTTTCCATCTTTTAAGGACAACTCCTTTGGCTTTACAATACAGCAAACTTAAACAGCAAGGCGTATATCTCCGTTCTTAAGTGCCTTTCTTAGCAAATTGTTATTTGGAATTTTATGCTGGGGCAAAAAATTTCTTAGTTGTGCAATTATCTGTCTAGTGAGTCCTTCAATATAGACATCCTCAGAAAAAGGAATTGGTCTTTCTGAATTTGGAAATCTTATTTTAAAATTATGGCTTCCTGGTGTACCGCTATATTCAACCCATCCTCCTAATCGTCTCACAACCTCAGAAATATTTTTCCAAGAAGTTCCATCTTTCGTTCTTAGACTAGGTGGAGTTGCAGAAGCTTTTCTCAATCTCGCTTCCTCTGTTTCAATTTCCATTTCTCTTAGAATCGCTTCATTATTTTGCTCTCTTTTTATTATTTGAAATAGTTCTTGTTCAAGGGCAATTACCACATCGTTAAGTTCATAATCATCTTTTGTTGCTAAAATCAACTCTTCATAATCATTAAGATCTTTTTCCAATTTCATTAGTGCTTCAACTTCCTGCAATGCAAGACTGTCAATTTTAGGATCAAATATTGGATCAATCCATGGTTTTCTTTTTTCCTCAGTTGCTCTTTCAAAAATTTCTTTTTTCCCTTCTTCAATAGCACTCTTAGTCCTTTGAATTATTTTGTGTGCTGCTTCTTTTTTTTGCTCATAACTTTTCAACTCTGCCACTCTTCTTCTAATTGTGGCAAGATTTTCTCTTATTTCTCTTGTTTTATCTTTTCGCCAAAATAACATAATTCTCTAATAGAATTTGCTGTTTTTAATGTTTTCTGAAGAAAAATTATTTCTGGGTTGTTGCTTGTTGCGCTTCCCTTTTTCTTAATTGAGCTCTTCTAACAATTTCTATTTCTGCTTCTTGTATTTCTTTCATCTTTCTGCCAGTTTCAGAAAGCAATTCGAGCACTTCTATTTTTATTTTTCTGGCTTTTTCCAGAACTTCAATTGCATTAGACGTATCAACTATTTTTCTTTGAAGATACTCTTTTGCATCATTGCATGCTGTTTCAAATTCCATCTCTTTCTTTTTTACTTCATCTATGCTTTTCTTTGTTTTTATAAGCCATGTTTGAATAAGCCTTCCGCCACTAAATTCTCTTTCTAGTCTTTCTTTGTCTTCATTACTTATGGTTTCTTTTAGATCACCACGCATAACTCTTTCAAGCCATTTTTGTCTCCTGAAGATTATTCTTTGCATTCCATCCAATCTTTGAGTCTTGCTTTGCAAATCCCTATTCTTATAAATTAAGTTGTCAATATATTTTACGATTGTATCTGAGACTTCGGTTAATTTATCTCCAGATAATCTTGCATCCCTTACTTTTTTCAAATAATCAATTATTCTATAAAGCGACTGAATAATGTCTTCTTCATCATGAATAATTTTTTCTCCCAAAATTTCAAAATCTTTTTGTTCTGCTTGGAGTTGTTCTCCCCTTAATGCTTCTCTTTTTGCCTCTTCTGCTTCTTTCTCAGGAGTTTCTCCTTTTCCGCCACCCAACCATCCTCTAACTTTTTTGGCTGCAGTTTCTCCTGCTTTTGCTGTTCTTCCCATCACACCCCCAATGTTTAGGAAAGCTGCAAAAAAACATGCAAATGCTCCAATGGTAGCCCACCCCTTCCAAGCTCCAGATACTCCAATTATGTTGAATATTGTTAAAACAAATCCTCCTAATAATGCTCCACAAATAATCCATTTGAATCCTCTTATCAGTCTGGCACCAGTATCTTCTCCCTCAGTATCTGAGGCCCACCTATAGCCTGCCATCACAGGAGCAAAACCTAATATTATCCATGCAATGGCTCCAATTTTATTTACAACTTCAATAATTCTGTTTTTTGGAATAAGAGTAAACATTCCAATTCCTACAATAACTGATAAAGAAAGAGCAGCCAGAGTTGCTGCACTTTTTTTTTCTGGCAACAAAGTATCCATTCCTATCTTTAAAAAAATAAAAAGAATCAACCATATTGCAAAGATGAGAACATTTTCCTTCTGAACTCCGGTTAACTTGCTAAAATCAACATAAGTTACAACCTCTGCAATAGACCCCCAAATATTTTCTTCTTGTGCTTTTACAGCAACTGATAGAGAAGTTGACATTAAGGTAAATACTAAAAAAAACATCACAAGCTTATTTGCTTTCATTCATCATTCACTTTATTTTCTTGTATTTTCTTCTTTATAAATCTTGCCGCATTTACAAAATTTAGCAACTTTTATAAAGAATTTCTAAATTGCACTGTTATGACTAAACAGAGACAACCAAATCTAAGTTCATTGGCAGGCTTTGGAGCAACTATGCTTTTTTGTGTAGGAGGAGCAGCTTCTCTTACTGCAGGAACTATTTATGATGGCAGTTCTAAAA
>JAWCRX010000008.1:0-14338 GCA_038869035.1 Candidatus Woesearchaeota archaeon
TCGTGAGCCGGATGAATTAACTTTAAAGGCTGCACTTGAACAACTTGAAATAAAACTGCCAGACAAATGTAATGGCAAAGAGGCAAAAACCATTGTTACAGTAAATGACAGAGAAGAATCGCTTGACTATGTCTGGAAAGATAGAGATAAAATAAAAATTGTGGTGGAACGATGAAAATCAAATTTGCATTAATTATTAAAATGATTTTGCACATCCATCACAGCAGAAATATTTCCCCTTCCTTTTTACAGCTCCTCTGTAAACTTCACATCCACAATGAGCACATTTCTTCAATTTCTTCTCCACAACCGCTTCAATAATGTCAGAGCATTTCAAAATAAGGATTTCTACAAACTTCTTTCCTTCTTTAGTTATTTTATATACTTTTTTCTCCCTTTTTCCTCTCTGCTCAACAGCCACATATTTGCTCTTTCTTAGCTGTTCAAGAAAAGGATATATTTGTGAAGCGCTTATTTTTTTCCCTAATTTACCTTCCAGTCCTTTGATTAGCTCGTATCCATACTTCGGACTCTGATATAGCAGCAATAAAGTGTGGAACTTTATCAGATTTGTTACTTTGACGCTCATTTCCTTGTTTTTTGCAACAAATATATTAATATATCTATTCAAGATATATCAAAATATGATATATTCATAAGATTTATATATCTAACTACCTTTTACCATCAAGCGACGGGTTAATATGAAAAAAACCAGAGGTAAAAAATGGCACCAAAAACCAAAAAAAAGCAAGGCTGTTGTGGCTGCTCAAAGTAAAAAACAGAGAAACAACAACCAAAAAGTATATAAGACACCTTATGCAAAGAAAGAAAAGCTGCAAAAAATAAGAGTGAAAAGAAAAACTTTAAAGATTTCTGGGATGCATTGTGCAAGCTGTGCCCAAACAATAGAAAAAAGATTAAGGGAGACGCCTGGAGTTTCTTTTGCAAACGTTAACTTTGCTTCTGAAAAGGCAACTGTTGACATTGATGAGCAAAAAACTTCTTCTGCCGATCTTATAAATGCAATAAAACAGGCCGGCTATGATGCTTTTGACATAGAAGCAGAGACAGGAGAGGCAAAACTAAAAATAATTGGGATGAGTTCTCCCCATTGCGCAGGCATTGTTGAAAAAGCCCTCAAAAATCAGCCTGGAGTGAATAGGGTAGAGATTTCATTTGCAAACGAAAGGGTAGTTGTAGAGTATGATCCTGATGTTATTTCTCTTGAAAAGATAAAAAAACTTGTAAAAGATGCTGGCTATGAGGCAGTTGAAGAGTCAGTTGACAGGGAAAAGGAAGCAAGGCAAAAGGAAATAAAGAAATTAAAACTCTACACCTTAATTGGCTTCTTGATCAGCATCCTTGTTTTTTTTGGATCATTTCCTGAGTGGTTTCCATTCACGCCAGAATTTCTTGCAAATTCATTGATACTGCTGATATTGACAGCTCCAGTCCAATTCTGGATTGGCTGGAGGTTTTACAAGGGAACAAAAGTTGCTTTGATGAACAAATCTGCAAACATGGACACCTTAATTGCCATAGGTACAACAGCAGCATTTTTCTACAGCGCGCTTGTTGTTTTTTGGCCCGATATTTTTGGAACAAAAACTTATTTTGATACCTCTGCCATTATAATTTCTGCAATCGTTCTTGGAAAGTTATTGGAGGAAATAATGAAAGGCAAGACTTCTGAAGCAATAAAGAAGCTAATGGGGCTGCAGCCAAAGACTGCAATTGTGATTCGCGATGGAAAGGAATACGAAATCTCAATTGATGATGTAAAAGTTGGCGATATCCTTTTTGTTAAGCCAGGACAAAAGATTCCAGTAGATGGAGTTATTGTTGAAGGCCAAAGTGCTGTTGATGAAAGCATGCTGACTGGAGAAAGCATTCCTGTTGAAAAGCAAAAAGGAAGCAAAGTGTTTGGTGCAACCATTAACAAAAATGGGGTACTAAAATTCAAGGCAGAAAAGATTGGCAAGGATACTGTTCTTGCTCAAATCATAAAATTGGTTGAGGAAGCACAGGAAAGCAAAGCGCCTATCCAAAAATTGGCAGACAAAGTCAGTGGTTATTTTGTTCCTATGGTAATAGCAATAGCAATCATCTCCTCAATAATCTGGTTGCTAACTGGACAGGAATTTGTTTTTGTGTTGTCAATTTTTGTTGCAGTATTAATAATAGCATGCCCCTGTGCTCTTGGGTTGGCAACTCCTACTGCAATAATGGTTGGCACAGGTAAAGGGGCGGAAAATGGCATCTTGATAAAAAGCGGGGAAGCACTTGAAACTGCCCACAAAATAACTGCAATTGTTTTTGACAAAACAGGAACTTTGACAAAAGGTTCTCCTGAAGTAACTGATGTAGTCGCGAAGAAATCAAAGAAAAAAGACATCTTGAGATATGCAGCAATCGCAGAAAAAAATTCAGAACACCCTCTTGCTGAGGCAATTATCCACGCCGCAGAGAATGAAAACATAGATATTCCAGAAACAAGAAGCTTCAAGGCAATTCCAGGCTATGGTGTTGAAGCAACATTCAACTCAAAAAAGATTCTTGTCGGCACCAGAAAGCTTTTGAAAGACAAAAAAATAAGATTTGATTCAGAAAATGATATTGCTGCCCTTGAGGCACAGGGGAAAACTACTATTTTAGTTGCCGTTGATGGAGAATTTCTTGGCATAGTTGCAATGGCAGATACACTGAAAGAGTATTCCAGAGAAGCAGTGAAATCACTCCAAGAAAAAGGAATTGAAGTTTACATGATAACGGGTGACAATGAGCGCACAGCAAGAGCAATTGCATCCCAAGTAGGAATTGAAAAGGTTTTTGCCCAAGTATTGCCAGAAGACAAAGAGCAAAAAATCAAGGAGCTTCAACAGCAAGGAAAAATAGTCGCAATGGTTGGAGATGGAATCAATGATGCCCCTGCATTAGCACAATCAGATTTAGGAATTGCAATTGGTGCCGGCACAGATGTAGCAATCGAAACAGGCGACATTGTTTTGATAAAAAATGATTTGAGAGATGTCATAACAGCGATTGAATTAAGTCGCTACACAGTAAGAAAAATAAAACAAAATCTCTTCTGGGCATTTGCCTACAACACAGCAGGCATCCCGATTGCAGCCGGAATACTTTATCCATTTACAGGCTTCCTCTTAAATCCAGTAATTGCAGCAGCCGCAATGGCTCTTTCTTCAGTTTCTGTTTTAGGAAATTCATTGTTGATGCGCTTATACAAACCGAGGCTAAAATAAATAGAATGTACGAATATTAGAATAAATTAACGTAAGCATTATATATTTAAACTGCTCTTATTATCATATGGTAGCCGCTGAAACAGTGGGCGGAACACCGCGAAGAAGATGTTCTGATCACCTTCAGGAATATCCTGATTGCCTTCCAAAGCCGTGGGTGTATTTAATTGTTGATGATGAATCTATTTTTCATATGTTGGTTGTTGACGAAGCCCTCAATTATAAATTGGTCAGAGAAGGAGATAGATTTACTGGTGAAACCTACGCTTCCTCCGCCATGAAAAGAATTAGACAAGAGTCTTTTGCAGGGATTTTATTGGATGGTCATCTTCCAGACGGGGACGTGGGCGAGCTTTTAGATGAAATCGAAAAATTAGGACTGCTGGAAAAAGTAGTGGTTTTTTCCACTGATCCAGAAATAAAAAAAGTTGTGGAGAAATTTGGAGTTCCCTTTGTTGAAAAAGTTGTAAAGAATGATTATAATTGTTGTGCTGAAGCTGTAAGAACTCTTGTCGAAAGAGCAAGAGCAGCATATAGAATAAATCAACCAAAAAGTTAATAACCTTTTCTTAGTGCCCTTTCTTATGGACAAAGTCGAGATAATGTCTCCAGTCGGCAGCTTCGAATCATTATCTGCAGCCATAAAAGCAGGAGCAGATTCTATTTATTTTGGAGTAGAACAATTAAACATGCGTGCAAGATCCTCAAACAATTTCACAATTGAAGATTTGAAAAAAATTGCACAAATCTGTAAAGAGAACAATGTGAAATCCTATTTGACTTTGAATACGATAATGTATGACCATGACTTAAATTTGATGAAAAAAATTTGCAACTCAGCAAAAGAATCTGGTGTTAGTGCAGTAATTGCAAGCGACATTTCTGCAATTTCTTATGCAAACGAAATTGGCTTAGAAGTCCACCTGTCAACACAAGTGAATATTACAAATATTGAAGCGGTAAAATTCTACTCAAAGTTTGCTGATGTAATCGTTTTGGCAAGGGAGCTTACTTTAGACCAGATAAAAAATATTTGTAATCAAATAAAAAACCAAAATATTCGCGGCCCAAAAGGAGAGCTTGTCAAAATTGAATTGTTCGCACATGGTGCTTTGTGTGTTGCAGTCTCAGGCAAATGCTATATGTCCCTTGCAACTTATAATGCATCTGCTAATAGAGGAGCTTGCTTGCAAAACTGCAGAAGAGCATACAAAGTCACAGATGTCGAAACAGGAGACGAGCTTGTCATAGACAATAAATACGTTATGTCGCCAAGCGATCTTTGCACAATTGGCTTTCTTGACAAAATTATTGAAGCGGGAGTTTCTGTCTTAAAATTGGAAGGCAGAGGAAGACATGTTGAATATGTTTACACAGTCACAAAAGCTTACAAAGAAGCAGTTGAAGCAATCCAACACGGCTCTTACACAAAAGAAAAAATTGATTTGTGGGTAAAACAACTTGAAAGTGTTTACAATCGTGGCTTCTGGCACGGCGGCTATTATCTAGGCAAAAAATTAGGAGAATGGTCTGGAGTTTATGGCTCAAAAGCAACAAAGGAAAAGCAATTTGTAGGGACGGCAGTCAATTATTTCACCAAAAAGAAAATTGCCCACTTCATTATCGACACTGGAGAAATAAAAGTCGGCGACGAAATAATCATCACTGGCCCAACAACAGGCATAGTTGAAGCAAAAGCAGAAACCATCTTCAAAAATGAAAAGCCAGTTGACTTTGCAAAGAAAGGCGACGAAATTACAGTTCCAATAAAAGAAAAAATAAGAAAGAACGATAAGCTCTATCTTGTCAAAAGCCGTAAAAATCTTCAGGAAAATCTGGTGCAAATATCATGCCAAAGATAGTCCATTATAGAGAAAATTGCATTGGCTGCGGAGCCTGTATAGCTTGTTGTCCAAACACATGGGAAATGTCCAATGAAGACGGAAAGGCAGACTTAAAGGGTGCAGAAAAGAAAAAAAATATCCAGTTAAAAGAAGTTGACAGACTAGAAGCAGAAGAAAACAAACAGGCAGCAGAATCATGCCCTGTCAATATTATTAAGATCTTAAAATAGATTTTAGATAATCACTAATTGCTTTTTGCGCTTTTTTCTTCCCTCTCAACACAAAAGAAACTTGTTCAGCAAGTGGAAGTTTAACTTGGTATTTCTTCCCAAGCTTCAACGCAATTTCAGAAGCAACAACTCCTTCTATTGTCTGGCAAACAACATTTTGTCTTTGAAAAAGAGTTTCCTCTGCCAAGCAGCTCCCCGCATCTCCTGTTTCTTGAATGAAGACTTGAGCATGTTACATATATGTCTCCCAATCCCACAAGACTGTCAAGCTCTTTTGCATCAACCTTTATTTTAGCTGCTAATTCTTTAGCTTCCTTTAGCCCATAAGTCACCACAATTGCCTTTAGATTATCTCCCATATTGAGCCCATCGCACATTCCTGTCCCAAGGGCAACAATATTTTTGTAAAATCCCCCAAACTCAACTGCATTCCTATCCTTTGCTTTTATCAATATGAAATTTTTCTCTGATATTTTATTTATGACAAAAGAAACTGTCTTCTCATTTCCTGCAACAACCATTGCTGTTGTCTCTCCTTTGGCAATTTCATTTGCAATTGCAGGTCCGCTCATCAAAACAAAGTTTTTATGGAGTTTTTTTGGCAGATTTTTTAGGTAAATATCAGTTAGAAATTCCCCTTTTCTTCCAAATCCCTTTGCCAGATTGACAATTATTGCATCTTTTTCTATAAAGCTAGACATGCTTTTCACAACTTTGTCAACAACAAAACTTGGCACCGTTACAAAAACAAGTTTAGCATCTTTTAATGCAACAGAATAATCCATTGTCACAGAAATATTCTTCCTCAATTTGAATCCAGGAAGATATTTTTTGTTTTCTCTTGTTTTTGAAATTTGCTCAAAAACATCTTTTTCAACAGTAAAAAGGCTTACGTGGTAACCTTTCCTTCCACAATGAAGCGCCATTGCAGGGCCCATATTGCCCGCGCCAATGATTGCAACTTTCATATCTTTTCTTTTAATCAGCAATATTTAAAAGTTAGTAATAAGTTCCTTTTCCCATGAAAACAAAATACTTTGGCTATTTACTGATTATTGCAGGAGTTGTTCTTGCAATTGGCACTTTCTTTCTTGAAAATACTGTAACAGAAAACATCAATCAAGAGATAGAAATTCACGATAAGGAAGGCATTCCTTGTGGCACTGTTACTGCCTGTCCACATAAACAATTGAATAAAGTTTTGCCATACTTTTATGCTTCCTACTCAATCGCTGGCCTAATTATAATCGTTGGAATCTGGCTTGCGCTTACAGAGTCAAGCAGCGAAAAGATGGCAAAAGAGCTTGAGGAAAAAGAAAAGAAAAGAGAAATTTCTAGTGCAATAATGAGCGCCCTTGATGAAGACGAACAAAAAGTGATCAATGCAGTCAAGGAGCAAGATGGCATAACCCAAAACACCCTTCGCTTGAGAACAGACATGTCAAAGGCAAAACTGTCAGTTATTCTTAGTCAACTAGAAAAAAAGAATCTAATAAAAAAAGTTCCTAAAGGGAAAACAAACCAAATCTTCTTAAAACGCTCTATTTAGAATTCTGAACATAAATAAACATTTTTTGATCAAATAAAGCTTAATTCTACCTTCTTTAGCCTATCGTTCTTTCGGTTAATTACTTTAAAAACCCATACTTTCTAGGCTTTGGTGATCCAAAATGAAGAAACAATTTATGTTGATAAGTTTGATCGCAGCATTACTTTTGCTGCAATCATGTAACCAAAACATTACAAGAAATGCTCTAAAGGAAATTAACTTGAAAGAACACAAAATAAAGATGTACAAAAGCATGCACTGTGGATGTTGTGGAATCTATGGGGAATATTTGCAAAATCTTGGCTTTGATGTTGAAGTAACAGATTTGCATGATGTTGCAGAAATCAAAGAAAAGCATTCAATTCCTCAACAAATGTTGAGCTGCCATACAATGGAAGTTGATGGCTATTTTATTGAAGGCCATGTTCCTGCAGAAGCAATCGCTAAATTGCTGTCAGAAAAGCCAGACATCAAAGGCATTGCTTTGCCAGGAATGCCATCAGGAACACCAGGAATGCATGGTGGCAAACAGGGAGAATGGGTAATCTATGCTCTAAACAAAGATGGCTCAACAAGAGAATTCACGAGGGTGTAATATGAGAAAGAAACTATTGCCTTTTTTGCTGATGCCTTTGCTTTTATTACAAAATGCAATGGCTCATTGCCCGTTGTGTGTTGTTGGTGCAGCAGTTGCTGTTGGCGGAGCAAAATATTTTGGTGTCAGCACAATAATCATTGGCCTTTTCACTGGAGCATTCGCTGCATCTGTTGGCTATTGGGTTGCTCTTTTGATAAAAAAACAATATCTTTCTTTCCAAAAGACTGCAATAATTTTGTTTTCATTTCTGACAACAATTATTCCATTAATGTCAATGTTTGATAGCATTTATCCATTTCCAGTTTTACTTTTTGGAGACTATGGATCTTTACTCAACAGAACTTATCTATTGAATGTCTTTTTGGTCGGCAGTACTATTGGAGGAATAATAGTTTGCATTACCCCTTCAATCAGCAGAAAAATAACTGCAATCAGAGGGAAACTCATCCCTTTCCAAGGTGTGCTGCTGACCTTCTTCTTGCTTGCAATAACTGCAGCAGTGATGCAATGGGGTCTGTAAATGAAAAATGAAGTGAATGAATGGATAAAAAAAGGGGAAGAGCTGAAAAAACAAGGCTTCGATCTCTCGAGAGACGAAGATCTTAGCATCGCGATAATGAACTTGATTAGTCTGGAAGAGCATTTCTATTTTACAGCAATGAAGACAGATAACCAGCAATATTTAGAAATGTTAAACTCAATAAGGCAGCTTAGGACTAATTTGATGAAAAAAATTGTTACTAATCCGCAAGGAGAAGAATGGTGTATTAGCAAACATTTGCTAGCAAGTAGTATGCGCCTTATGGAAGTTGGCACAAAAGAGCTTGCAAAAAATTCAAGAGATGCAAACAACTATTTTCAGGAAGCATTCAACCTTTATTCATTGTTCTTTGCCATAAATTTAAAAATGATAGGAGCAGAAAAGCTTCAAACAGTCAGTACAGAAAGCAACAGCATAAAAAATAAGTTTTCAGCAATCATCAAAAAAATAGTTGATTGCTGCAAGGAGTGGTGATAAAATGAAGAATATTGTTTTTGTTATAGTATTTCTTTTAATTATTGCAATTGTTTCTGCAGACGGAGACCATGACTTTACAGAAGCAAAAGAGATAATTGCAAAGCAAACACCATGCAGCGAGCTGACAGATGAACAGCTTGAAAAAATTGGCGACTATTACATGGAGCAAATGCATCCCGGCGAAGCTCATGAAGCAATGGATAAGATGATGGGAGGAGAAGGATCCGCACAATTAAAGCAAGTGCACATTAACATGGCAAAAAATTTGTATTGCAAAGACGGAAGTGCAATGCCTATGGGAATGATGTCAATGATGTCAACACAAGGAGGGAGCATGATGAAACAAAGATATGGATTAATGGGTGGAGGCATGATGGGAGGAAGCATGATGAGCTATGGAACAGGAGCATTACTTTTGTGGTGGGTCTACCAAATATTGTTCATCGTAATCCTAGTCCTAATCATAGCTTGGTTGTGGAATGTTGTCCAAAATCAAAAAAGAAGAAAATGAGCTACAACTACAAAAAACAAGTTGAATTGGCTTACGCAGATGCGGTTGCAAAAACAAAAGATGCTTTGTCAAAAGAAGGCTTTGGAATAATAACTGAAATAGATGTCAAAGCAACTCTTAAGAAAAAACTCAACATTGATATAGACAATTATATCATCTTAGGCGCTTGCAACCCTAAATTAGCTCACAAAGCAATGCAGGCGGAGCAGGACATAGGCGTTTTATTGCCTTGCAATGTTGTTGTCTATGAAAAAGAAGGCAAGACATTTGTTGCAAGTATTTTGCCTACAGTTCAATTAGGAAAAATCAACAACAAAAAGTTGTTGCCAATTGCCCAAGAAGTCGAAGAAAGATTAAAAAGAGCTCTCAACGAGGTGAGCGATAAAGCAAGCTTTATCTGACCTTTGCAACTCAGAGGCGTAAAAATGGAAGAAAAAAATTTACATTATGCGCATCCTGCAGGAATAGCTGCAGCAGTAACTGGAGGAATTATCTATGCATTGTGTGCATTTTTTGTAACAATGTGGCCAGAGCAGGCATTAAGCTTTTTCGCTAGCTGGTTCCACGGTATCGACTTGACAAAGATAGCAGTCCCTGTCCAGTTGACTTTTGGTTCGTTCATTGTTGTACTTATAGAAACTATGGTGTTTTTTTACCTGATTGGACTAATTTACGGATGGTTTACAACAAATGCTACTTCCATTGCAAGAAAAGAAAATGGATTTAGATGATAAAATGACTCCAAAAAAGAAAAAACTAAAGAACAAAGTTGCAAAAGTTGCTGTGGACACTGCAAGTAAAATGAGAAAACTGTTTATTGCATTTGGACTTTTGCTATTGTTGGTTTTATCTGGCTGTATGCTTTTCGAGCCAGGCATGCCAAAACATGTTTGTGTAACGGACTTTGAGCAAAAGACAAGCGAAGGTTTAGTAACAATTGATCTCGAGCCAGTAGGATGTAATGAAAATATTATGTCTTTCGACTTTTCAATGGACACCCACACGGTTGATCTAAGCGAAATAGATCTTCAAGCCCAGACAGAGTTAATTATTAACGGAAAAACTTATCGCCCTATGGAAAAAATATCTCTTGCTGGTCATCATAACTCAGGTCAATTAAAATTTAAAATTAATGACCCCCCTCCAACGAGATTTTCAGTTGTAATAAAAAATGTTTCTGATGTTGAAGAAAGAACATTTGAGTGGCCATGAAACAGAAACAAATATTGACAGCAATAATAGCAAGCGTATTAATTAGTTCACTTATAACAGTTGCAATAGTTTGGAAAAGCCAGCAAAAAACAGAAGAAGATTACATAAAAGAATTTTACACTGTTGAAAATGCAGTTCATGTTTCTCCTCACAGCATAAGAAAAGCAATGGCGAAAGGAGAAATGAATTTTGTTCTTGTTGATTTAAGAAGTAAGGAAGAGTATGAAGAAGAACATATTATTGGAGCAGTAAATATTCCCGCTTACAAAGATAAGGACACATCAGACTATGGTGCCGTTGACAGGATTGTAGGCTCATTCAAGGAACTAAAGGAGAAAAATCTTGATAAAGATATCATTGTCTATTGTTATAGCATGCCTTGTATGACGGGAAGAAAAGTTGGAAAGATTTTGGCAGACCACGATATTTATGTAAAACATCTTGGTATTGGCTGGAATGAATGGCGTTACTTTTGGAATCAATGGAATCACCAGCATGAGTGGAATCAAACAGACGTGAAGGATTATGTCTGGACAGGTAGCGATCCTGGCGTCCCAAGACAAAAAGATATTAAAGACAAATGTTCAGCCAGTGCAGAATTGGGGTGTTAAAATGAAATTGACAACAAAAATAATCTTGATTATAGTAATTGTAGGAGGACTTTGGTATTATTTCTTTTTTAGCATGCCAACTTATGAGCATGAAATCGTTCCTAAGCCAATAAAAGGAAACCCTGATGCAAAAGTAAAAATAGTTGAGTTTTCTGATTTGCAATGTCCTGCTTGTAGGGCAGCAAATCCTGTTGCCAAGCAAATAGTTGACGAGTATGGCGACAACATCAGCTTTGAATACAAGCACTTTCCATTAAGACAAATCCATCCTTTTGCCCAGTTAGCTGCTGAAGCATCTGAGTGTGCAAATGACCAGGGCAAATTCTGGGAGTATGTTGACTATGTGTTTTCAAACCAACAACAAGGATTACAGAAAAAGAACTTGAAAATCTTTGCTGAAAGACTCAAATTAGATACAAAATCTTTCAATGCTTGCCTTGATTCAGGTGCAAAAAGAGATCTTGTTGAAATGGACTATCAAGATGGCATCCAAAAGAATGTTGGCGGAAGTCCAACTTTCTTCATCAATGAAAAAGAGCTTGAGTCTTGGAGATATGATGCTTTCAAAGCAGCAATAGATGCTGAGCTCCAAAAATCATAAGTTATTTATACGGAAAGGTATTGCCAAATTGATATGAGCAACCGCAATATTGGCTTTATGTTAATTGGACTTAGCGCTTTACTAGGTATTGGCATGTTCTCTTTAATTGGACAGTTAAATACTCGAAGTGCTGACATGGATTGCATATCAACTCCACAGTGCCAATCCATTATTTCTACAATGAATACTTCCCACATTTTTGTAGGAATTTTGGCATCAATATTTAGTCTGGGCGTTTACATGCTCTTATTTAACAGAACCGAGGAGGCAATTTTGCAGCGTTTAGAGGAGACAAAAAAGGAAGAAATCCAGGAAACTAAGTTTGACTTGATTGCAAGAGCCCTGGATGAGAATGAAAGGAAAGTGCTTGAAGCTGTGAAGGAGCAAAATGGAATAACTCAAAATACTTTAAAGCTAAAGACAAACCTTTCAAAAGCAAAAGTAAGCCAAGTTCTTTCAAGTTTTGAGAGAAAAGGTCTAATCAAGCGCGAAAAAGATGGAAAAACATATTCTGTGTATTTAATTCAACAAATTTAGCCTCTATGAACGATAAAAATGCATATTTTTGCTTTTTTTAGCTAACAGAACAATTTTCACATGGTGGTTATCTGAACAACTTATATATAAATGGCTTCCAAACTTCTCTTAAAACCCAGAGGTGAGATTTATTGAAGGACTAAAACGAAACGACAAAGTTATCATCGGCTTATTAGTTGCAATTTTAGCAGTTGTTGCTTTTAATTCATATCAAATAAAATCCTTGTTTGAAGCAGGAATTGACTTGCAACCACAAAAAGCTGAAGATCAAAGACAACCATCTAAACAACCATCTAAGATAGACATGAAAACATTGTCTGACAACGATCCTTTCAAAGGTGACAAAAATGCAAAGGTAACAATTGTTGAGTTTTCAGATTATCAATGTCCATACTGCGCGAGATTTTACTCACAAACTCTTCCTCAAATCGAAGAGAATTATATCAAGTCAGGAAAAGTAAAGTTTGTCTATAGGGATTATCCCCTTCCATTCCACCAATTTGCGCAAAAAGCATCTGAAGCAGCAGAATGTGCTGGCGACCAAGAAAAATATTGGGAGATGCACAACAAAATCTTTGATAATCAGCAGCAGCTTAATATTGAAAATCTGAAATACTGGGCAAAAGAACTCGGCCTAGATGGAAAAGAGTTTGATTCATGTCTTGACTCAGGCAAATATGTTTCAGAAGTAAAAGAGGACATAGCTAATGGCTCTGCTGTCGGGGTAACAGGAACCCCTACATTCATAATAAACGGGGAAATAGTAAGTGGTGCCCAGCCATATGAAGTTTTCCAACAAATAATAGAGGCAAAGCTAAGTGAATAAACACAGATATATAGGGGGAAAAGTTGCTCGATACAGGTGAGAAACATGACTGAAAAAAAGCAAATGACATGGGAAGAAACAGGCTTGTACATTGCAATAGCCATAGGAATTTTTATAATTTTTAGCCAATACATGCAGCTCTCTTTAATATCTGCAGCTGCTGGAGTAAGACAATCTTCTGGATTTACTTTTTTTGGTGAAGGAGTAGCTTTAGGAGAGAAAACAATCATCGGCCCAATGCTAAATGAGGATGGCAGAACAACAAAATTAGTTGAATGGCCAACTATTTCACCATACCAAAGAAAAGCAAAGACAGGAGATCCAACTCAAGATGCAATAAATGCAGTAATTCCAACTGGCACTCCATTTTATGTTCAATCTGGGCCAGGATCAGAACTTTTGCAAGGGGTTTCTTTTGATGATCCAATCACATCACAAAAAGTGTGGGCACAATTTGTTGGAAGCGGCCGCTTTGGCAAAGATAAAGAAATCAAATTAACACCAGAAGAACAAGCAAGATACGACAGAATTGTTGGCGTTTTTACATGCGACTATTGCTGTGGCTCACCTCAGCAAGTCACAAGAATAAACAATTGTGGCTGCGCACATTCATACGCATGGAAAGGCATGGCAAAATTCTTCATCAAATATTATCCTAACTATTCTGACGAAGAAATTGCTGGTGAAATGACAAAGTGGAAAGGGCTTTGGTATCCTCAAGGAATGATTAATGATTATATAAGATATCAGCAATCAACATGAACAAAAAAATAATCTATCCAGTTGTTTTTCTTTTTTTTATAGCAACAGCACTCGCACTTGAATTGCCAAAAGGATTGCAGGTACTTGTTGAGTATTCACAAAAACAAGCTCTTGCACTTTCTTTTTTAGTTGCATTTTTAGGAGGAGTTTTAAGTTTTCTCTCACCATGTGTGCTTCCTTTACTGCCAGCATTTTTTGCTTACGCTTTTGAAGAAAAAAAACAAATAACAAAGATGACTCTTGCATTTTTCCTTGGATCAACATCAGTTTTTATTTTACTAGGATTAACCGCTTCATTTATTGGACAAATTTTGTCTGCATTTAGGGCAGAATTAACAATTGCATCAGGGGTTGCAATAATTATTTTCGGAATCATGACTTTGCTTAATAAAGGATTTGTCTTTATTCATCATGAACAAAAAGGCACAAAACACTTCTTGGAAGTATTGATCTTTGGAGCATTGTTTGCTATTGGCTTTACTCCTTGTGTTGGCCCAATTTTAGCTTCAATATTGTTTGTCGCATCTACACAAACATACATTAACGCAGCAACAATGCTTTTCTTCTATTCACTAGGTGTTTCTCTTCCTCTTTTTATTTTTGCAATGCTTTACGACAAATACAAGCTCTCACAAGTTTCATGGATCAAAGGCAAGCCCATAAAATTCCTCGGAGTAAAAACACACACCAACAAAATTATTGCTGGAGCCATGTTATTGATCACAGGAATTGTATTTGTGACCTATCAAAGCACAGCAATCTACAATGGCATCGAC
>JAWCRX010000009.1:0-14263 GCA_038869035.1 Candidatus Woesearchaeota archaeon
AGAAACATCGTTTGTATTGTTTTCTATAAATACATCATTTGTTCCTTCACTTTCATTGAAAGCAAATATTGTTAAGTTTTGAATATTGTGTACGACAGGCAATATCATAACATCAAGCAATCCTGAGTTGTTTGCAAGGACAATAACAGTTAAGTTGACTGGCCTGTTGTTCTTGTCTACTACATCAATTGCCATGAATGTTGTGACATCAAAAGAGGTTATTACTGTGCTGTTTGTGTTGTTGAAGATATCTCTCGCAATAAATGTCACAGTATGATTTCCAATCACATCAGTCACTGTGAAGTTTGCCTCAAATATTGCAAACGACGTATTGACAAGTGTCACATTGAACATTGTTGAATTTGGCAGCAGCACACTTGCAATAACATTGCTTATCCTTGTATTGTCTGTAACATTTGCCTTCAACAACACAGGTTCAGAAACATTTGTCTTGTTAGCTGTTGGAGTCACTGTTATGACAAATGGTGGGGTAACATCAGGCTGCACATTGACAAACAATGTCTTTTGTTGTGAAGTGTAGTTTAATGTTCCATTAAATGCAAGAGTGATGTTGAATAATCCTGCCTCGTCATAATTTGATATGTTGCTTGCCAAAGAAGTGCCTGATGCAATTGTTGTTCCGTTCTTGAATATCATTACAAAGCCATTGGCTGGATCTAATAAAGCTCCAGTTATATTGAGGGCAGTTGTTATCAAAGCGGTTGTATTCTGCTCAGTTCCATTTATCAATAGTGAGCTTGTTGGGGTTCTTCTGTTTACAACATAAACCTGTTGAGTAGTTGCATTTGCATTTCCGCTTGTGTCATTAGCATATGATTTCCAGATGTAGAATCCTGCTGGCAAATCAGTTATGTTTAAGAAGTATTCAGTGCTAATATTGCCTGATGCTGAAACATTGACAAGTGCTCCAGTAAAGTTGTGTTCGAACAGCACATTTGCTACAGCAACATTGTCTGTCCAAGTGACATTGAATTGGTAGAATCCTCCAGCAACATAAGTTGCAGGATCAGTCGGAGATTCTTTTGTATTGCTTGGAATTGGTGGAATTGCATCACACTCTCCATTCCAACTTGTTCCATCAAAAGAAAAGCGCTTGAATACTGCTTCATTTGAAGTGTTTGAATATGCTATAATAAATTTCCCAGAACATATCGAATTAGCAGTTATTGGATCTTTTGCCACAACATCAATCAATCTGAATGTTGTATCTTGTGCAATATCAACTGTGAATGGGGCAGTTACTTGACCACCCGTGTTGTTGAACACTGCTGCTTTAATATCGGCTGATGCCTGATCTTCCCAAGCAACAACAAAGCCGTCTCCTCCATTGCTTATATTTATTGGTGCAATTGCTACTCTTGATTGTGTGCCTGCATTTGTATCGATATCAGTTACTGGCAAAACAACAACATTATTTATGGTTCTTACCGCTATTGTAATATCATTGTCTAGTGCATGGAAGAAAGTCATTGCGAACTTGTCATTTCCCAAAGCAGCAGTAGCAACTTGAGCAGTTTCCCCAACATTATTATCCACATCTGTTGCAGCAACAATGTTTGCTCCTGTTTCTGAACGAACATTAAATGTAGCATCATTTGATGCGTCATCAAACCAGAAGTACACAAATCTTGTAGAATTTACTCCTGCACAACTCACTAAATTTTGGAGAGTGGCTTCTGGATTACTAGTTGTATCAGTAGCTGTTTCTCCTACTAAGGAAGTTCCATCATTACTAAATATCTGGAATTGTGCATCATTAAGTACATCATTCATATAACAAACAACAAATCTATCTCCCATTTCTGCAACAGAAACATCGGTGTTTGTTCCAACATTAGTGCTTACATTAATTTCTCCAACAACATTGTTTCCTCTGAAATCATAAGTGGCAAAAGTAACATCATCTTCTGGGCCATCAATCCATGCAATTGCAAAGTGGGTTGAATTAATTGCTGCAATACTTACTCTTGATTGATTGTCTACAGTTGTATCAACTATTGTAGTGTTTATTATTGTTCCATCTGTATCAATTATTCTAAATGAAAGTTTGGCAGCATCATCTACCCATGCAGCTACAAATGCAGTTTCATTTATTGGTGCTAAACTTGGGTCAACAGCTCTTCTTCCAGTTTCTCCAAAGACAGGGTCTTCATGAGTTAAGATGAATGAATATTCTTGGCCTGGAACAAGAGACATGATGTATTGCCATTGTCCATCACATTGTTGTGTTGAGAAGTTCCATTCTTTGCATTTATATAACTCATTTCCAGAAGCAATTGCTGTTACTGTTGCATTTGTAAAGTTTAATTGTGTTGGATCGATTAAGTATGTTGCAACAAATCCTTTAGTTGAAGAAATATCATCTACTTTTAGCTCGAGTGTATCATTTACATAGAGGTCATCGATAATTATTTCCTTTACATGTTTGTTCTTTGGCTTGATTCTTGCTTTATATTTGCCAATTTCTTCGTCTGTTTCAAGTTTAATGTCTGCAGCAACATTGTTTCTATGTTTGTCTTTCAACACAATGTTTTTCGCAACACTTTTTGGTGTTTCTGCTTCTTGCACAACCAGCCATATCCTGTCAATATAGACCGGCTTTTGCTCTAATTCATATTTGTTTTCAAATGATACTTTCAGGTTTGTCAGCTTTGAAACATCCCAGTCCTGCAGCAAAGTGATATCCGTATGCCTTAATGTGTCTTCAAACTCGCCATTTGATGGCACAATTGAAGTTGCAACATCATTCACTTTTATTGGTTCAGATCCAAAGTATGCTTCCGCAACCTTGTACTTGACATACAACTCAACTTTGCTTATGTTTTTGTCTTCGATTGCTCTTGTGTCAAAGCCATTTACAGCAATTTTTCTTGTTGGGAAAACAGCGTAATAAAGGCCATCGCTTTCTATAATATCGCTAAATGAGCCAATTCCATCTCCTTCGCCAATTAGTGCTTTGATTTCTGTGCCAAGAGTTAGCTCGCTAAACAAAGCTGCCTTATCATCAATTGCAAAAGTGTTTAGTTTCTTTGGAACAACAGACTGCCAAAGCAAATACTCGCTGTCACAGCTTCTTCTGTAAACTTTTTTACATTTATACAATACTTCATTTATTGGTTGAATATCGATTACAAGTTTCTCATACTTCAATGTGGAAGCGTCAAAGCCATAATGGGTTTTATTTATGCTTTCTACTTTTAGTTTGAAGTTTTCATCCAACAGGACATTTGTAAACCTCAATCTGACAATTTGACTTGCAAGAGGGAAGACATCTAAGTCATACTCTCCAACTTCAATTCCTGACTTTGCATCAACAACATCGCCATACTTTGTCACAATTATGGCAGCTTTTATCTCCTTGTCAAACGCCAAGTCGCGTATATTTTCCTTTATGTCAACCTCAGATATCTTTAATTTCTTCGTTATGTTTACATTTTGGAGCTGCGTTGTTCCTGACTCATTTATTTCCTGATAGGATGCCAAGTTGTAGGCCACTGATGAGATCGTCAACGTGCCATCCACAACAAATTCCACATCATAGCTGCTTATGCTTGCATTCAATGAGCAGGTGTCGACACACATATTTGTGAATGAGCTATTTCTTGCATCAAAGATCTTCATTCTTGTGTCACCTATCAGCGCATATGCCTCAGCACTTCCACTAACTTCTCCTGTGAATGCTATTTTCTTTACAACATCATGGTCTGCAGCGATTGCAAAGGCCATTGTTGAATTTTGCGTTACCATAATTGCCTGCGGATCCTCAACAATTGATGCCAGCTCAACTATTCCAAATCCAGTTATTGATCCTGTAAATGGCGGCACTACAACTAACCAGAATGCTGTTCCAAAGAACAGCATGATTATCACTAAGAGCACTTTGTTCTTTAGAGGGATTGGCTCAGTCATTTAGTAAGCACCTCCCTCTTTTTGTATTCGCATTTCCACTGCTTCAAGAAATCCTCGACATCATTTGCGAACTTTTGTGGAACAAGAAGCACTGTCCTTCCAAGATGATCAATCTCATAATCAACAACAATTCCAGAATCTCCGTCCCTTCCTTTTAGCGCATAATAGAAACGTACTTTGTCCTTCTTTGGCAGATGCTCTGTAGAGTAAGTAAATAGGACTTTCTCTGCATATCGCTGCTTCTCTTGCTTCACTGTTGCTTCTCTGTCACGCAAGTAACTATGTTATCCAATTTAACATTATTGATATATAAAGCTTTTGTTGTTAAATAAAATGAGCAAATAAAGCATTTATTACTCTTATTTGTTAAATAGATTAACACAAATAATCACCACCGAAACAATTAAATATAAGAGTCTATACTAAGTATAGACATGCAAGCACAATTAGCAATAAAAGAACAAGTTGTAAAAAAAGTAGTAAAATCGGGTAATGGAGGAGCAGTTTGGGTTCCAAAAAACTGGCTTGGTCAAGAAGTAGTTGTCATCCTGCCTCAAAAGCCAAAACTGGAATTAAAGGAAAAGATAGTCCATTTGCTTGAGCCATATCTAAAAGACATTGTGGCTGTTGGAATTTACGGCTCATTTGCTAGAAATGAGCAAACAAAAGATTCAGATGTTGATGTTTTAGTCATAACGAAAGACAAAAAATTAGTCCTTAATTTCAAAGATGAGAAAATAGAAGTTATTTCCTTCACAATCGACAATCTAAAAAAAGCCATAAAAAAATATCCGACAACTTACTACTTCACAGCACGGGAAGCAGTTCCCCTTGTCAATGCCTCTGTCCTTGAAGAATTAAAAGAAGTGAAAGTTGAGAAGCAGGATTTTGTTAATTATCTTGAGGAAACAAAAGACCATCTCAAAAGCAACATGGAGCTCTTGGAGCTTGACAAGCTCGACGGTAACTATCTTAGCTCTTATTCTGTAGTTTATTCATTAATTTTGAGACTGAGAGGGATATTTATAATAAGCTGCATCCTTAAAAATAAACCATTCTCAAACAAAGAATTCAAAAAATGGGCAACAAATAGAGGGATAAGCAATGAAGAGTTCGAAGATTCTCATAAAGTTTATCGTCTGATAAGAGATGAACAAAGCATTAAGAATTTAAAGATAAAAATAGAAGTTGTAGAGAAATTGTTAAACTCGCTTGAAAAAGAGTTAAAATCACTCGAGACAAAAATCCATGGTAAATAGAAAAAAGCGGCTTCAAAAAGGCATTGAATCTCTTGAAGAGCAGCTCAAAATTCATGAGGAGAAACTCAAAAAAGCTGAGAAGGAAGACAATATTGAACTTGCCTCCTATTACAGAAAAGAGATTGCTGCAAAGAAAAAAGATAAGGAGGAAAAGGAAAGAATACTTAAGAAAGGCGGCTGACTTATTTCAAATTCTCAATCCTAAATTCCCTATTCAGCTTGTGGGCCTGAAATATGGGCTCAGGCATCTTGTGATTCTCGACAAGACATTTCTTGACAAGCTCTAAGGTGCCCTTCTGAGAAATCAAATGGCCTGGACTAATATACAGTGGTCTTGACCCTTGCTTTGTTACAATCTTAAACCCTCTAAGTTCGCCGTCCATGTAGATTTTGTCATTCCTAATTTCTCCAGATAGAAGCTCCTTTGCCACCCCAATTGTTGGTTTTGAAATATTTATTCCAACATAGCAAGCTATCCCTGCCTTGAGAGGATGAGCAATACCATGACCTTTAACAAATGCAGCATCGAATTCGTTTTCAAATTCTCTAAGCACCTCTATAATTGGAGGGCCTTCCCTAAATGCAAGAAAACCGGGAAAATACTTCATTGGAATTTTTGTCTTTATCTCCTTTTTCTCGACGATTTCAAAGCCGGGAAATTTTAGTATGACTCCTGTGCAAAAAGCACTTTTTTCAGAAAATGCAACATCAAAGCCAGCAACTGTTTTTATTTGAGAAATATCTACAGAATCCTTAAGGCTTACTTCCTTGGCAATCTTCCTCTGTACCTCTTTTAGGGACTCTAAGTTTAGCATCCTATAGAGGGGAAATTGCAGGGGTTTTTAATGATTATGAAAATCTACTTAAGAAGAATTACTGGCTTGTATTCTTTAAAGTGAGTGTCTTTTGTTACTATTGTTGCGCCCGTTCTTTTTGCAATTATCCAAACATATGCATCAACCAAAGAGAAATTTGAGATTTTTTTCCTCATTTCTGCATGAAACTTTCCAGCGTCTTTTACTAGATTAAGATCGATTTCAGCAACGTGAGAACAAAGGGAGACCTCAGAAAAGACTTCCTCTGGATCGATGCCGTCTCTTGAAAGCTTGCTAACAAGTTCTCCGACAACAAAAGAAAAAGTCAAAATTTCACTTTCACGATCGGAGAATATTTTTCTTACTTTTTCTCCTTCAAAAGTTCCATAGGCATACTCTAACCATGCACTTGTATCTAAAAGAAACTTGTTCACATTCTTGCATCCATTCTGTCCTCTTCAGTAAATGGAGTCATCTTTTTGCCTTTTAATATTCCAAAAAAATCTCTTCTGGGTTTTTTCAGTTCCATTATAAGTGGTTTCCCCTCTTCTATGCTCATTTCATCTACTACGTCTTTTGGGATCCTTGCCATCAAAGATCCTCCTACTTTCCTTGGTTTTACTAAGATTTCCATGTTATACTCCGATATAATAATATATAATATTAAGTTATATTTATATCTTTCGCAAAGCCATTGCACTACAGAATACAAACATTTATAAGCAACATAACTAAAATAAGTAAAATAATAGTAATAACTTAGTGAAGTAAGGTAACCAATGGGCAGAGTCAACATAGAGATCAATGATGAGTTACATAAGCGAATGAAGGTTTCTTGTGCACTTAAAGAAAAAACTATTATCGATTTTGTCAACAAAGCCATCAAAGAAAAACTTGACAAGGAGAAGGCAAAATGAAGCTTGTCTTCAGGGGGGCAGCACAGGAAGTGGGCAGGAGCTGCATTGAGCTTCAGACAAAGCAAAGCAGAGTTCTTATAGACGCTGGTTTAGAAGTTACAGAAGCCGAGCCATTATATCCTGTTGGAAAAGAAAAACTTATTGATGTTGATGCTGTTTTTCTCAGTCATGCTCATTTAGATCATTCTGGTGCTCTTCCATTGCTTAATCACATGGGCCTTAAATGTCCTATTTTTTGCACCCACATGACTAAGTACACAGATAAAATTTTGCTAAAAGATTCCCAAAAACTTGAAAGGCTTAGATCAATGCATCCTGCTTATGAAATTGAAAATGTTTTTGCTGTTCTCAGTCATGTGGAAACAATAAAGTACAATGTTAAAGGAAGATTCAAAGACATTAATTATTCTTTTTATGATGCAGGCCACATTCCTGGAAGTGCTTTAGTTAACATAAAAGCAGAAAATAAAACAATTTTTTACACTGGAGACATAAACACAACAGACAGCCGCTTGCTGAAAGGCGCTTCTTTACCAGATAAAAAGCCCAATATTTTGATAACTGAAGCAACATATGGCAATACTGTCCATAAAGATCGCTCACAATTAGAAAAAGAATTTGTTTCTGCAATAAATTCAACATTAGACAAAGGAGGAACTGCATTAATCCCGGTTTTTGCAGTTGGAAGGGCACAAGAAATTGCTATGATTATTGCTGAGCAAAATTTTGATGTGCCTGTCTACATTGATGGAATGGCAAAAGAAATTGTTGATCTTTATTTGAAATATCCAGAATATATAAAAAATCACCAACAGCTGAAAAAAGCATTTAGAAATATTCAGTTTGTTCAGCCAAAATCAAGAAATGCAATCATAAGAGAGCAGTCAATCATAATTTCCACTTCCGGAATGATGAATGGTGGTCCAGTTCTTCATTATGCAAAGCATCTTTCTCACAACAAAGACAACAGCATCTTGTTGACAGGCTACGTTGCAGAAAAAACCAATGGTAGAATGCTCCTCGACACAGGAAAAATATTCATTGATGGATTTGAAGTAAGAGCAGAGTGCGAATACAAGCAATTTCATTTTTCTGCACATCTGGGAAGAAAACAATTGGAAAGCATGATTAAAAAAACCAATCCTGAAAAAATAATTTTGATACATGGCGAAGAGCGGGAAATAACTCCTTTAGATAAATGGTGCAAAGATAACGGCTTTGATGCTTGCGCTCCAAAATTAGGAGAGTCTATTACAGTATAATTACGATCGGGCAAATCAGCAGGCGAGAGTGCCCTGTAAGGGCATTCCACTTGCATAACCACAAATTACAAAAATAACAGAAACGAGAGATAAATGATAATGTTGCACATTATCTTATCTCACAACAGAGTTGGGAGGTGTATAGAGATGAAAGATAAATTCAAAGAGGCAATAGCAAACTGGGAATACCATGACATAAAACTATTTCAAAAAGAATTAGAGAGAGGTGGCAGAGCATTAAAGGAGTTGCTTGACAACAGATTAATTGAAATAGAAGAAAAAGAAAGCAACAATGTCTGTCCAACATGCAACGAGTACATAAACAAGGAAGAAAACCATTATGCGCTTATCTTTTGCTCAAAAGCATTTAGAAAAAGGGCAAACTTTTGTGCAGCAGATTGTTTAATGTATTTCGTGAACAAGATGAATGAGCTCGAAAAAGACAGCAGAAAAAAGCAAAAGGATGAAATCGTGAAATGAACAAAGTTAATGAGGTTTGGAACAATATTTTGCTCTGAGAAAGAAAAAGAGAGAAAACTATTACTTGAGAAGAGAGCTCAGCTGATTGAGCAGATAAATAAACTAAAGCGAGAAAATAGAAAATAAGCTTTATAAACAAACAGAAGATTCTATTTGTAAGAGGAATTATGGATTTTCATACTAAGAAAGCAGAGGATGTTTTAAAGGAATTGCAGAGTTCTCAAAAAGGTCTTTCCCATAAGGAAATTGAGGAGAGGTTAAAGAAATACGGCAAAAATGAGTTTAAGGCAAAAAAGAAAATCTCCCCATTGATGATCTTTATCCAACAGTTTGCTTCTCCGCTTGTCTGGATCTTAATTGTTGCTGCGGCAATATCTGCCTTTGTTGGCGAGGAAATAGATGCCATTGTCATTGGTGCAATCCTTGTATTAATAGCTGTTCTTGGTTTCATTCAAGAATATAAGGCAGAAAAGGCAATTGAAGCATTAAAAAAGATGGCTTCATTGCATGCAAAAGTCATAAGGGATGGAAATACTATTGAAATAGATGCCACAGAAATTGTGCCTGGCGATATTCTTGTTTTGGAAACTGGAAATAAAATTCCTGCAGATGCCCGTTTGCTTGAGGTTCATTCTTTGGAAACACAAGAAGCTCCATTAACAGGAGAATCAACCCCTGTTGTAAAAGACATCAATCCAGTTGCATTGAAAACGCCTATTGGCGACAGGCATTGCATGGTTTATTCTGGCACAGTTATCACAAAGGGACGTGGCTTGGCAATTGTTACATCGACAGGAATGCAAACAGAGTTTGGAAAGATCGCAAAAATGATCCAAGAAGTAGAAACAGAAAAAACTCCTCTTCAGCAAAAATTAGAAGTGCTTTCAAAATGGATGGGGATTGGTGTTGTTTTAATTGCAATAATTGTTTTTGTCACTGGCCTATTCAAAGGGATTGAAATTATTGAAATGATGTTGATGGCAATTAGCTTGGCAGTTGCTGCTGTCCCGGAAGGGCTGCCTGCAGTTGTTACAATTTCTTTAGCAATCGGCGTCCAAAAGATGGTGAAAAGAAACGCTCTTATCAGAAAGCTTCCTTCTGTTGAAACTCTTGGCACAGTAACAGTAATTTGCTCAGATAAGACGGGAACTCTCACAAAGAATGAAATGACTGTAAGAAAGTTATTTGTCAACGATGAAATTATTGAAGTAACTGGCTCTGGCTATGAGCCACAAGGAGCTTTTTCCAAAGCTCCGGAAAACTTTGAACTTTTGCTAAAAATTGGTGCATTAAACAATGATTCAAAAATTGTACAAAATGAAAAAGGACAATATCAAGTAATGGGTGATCCTACAGAAGGATGTCTTAAAGTTGTTGCGCAAAAAGCAGGGATTAATGTTGATGCGCTTGCAAAAGAATCTCCAAGATTAGATGAAATTCCATTTACTTCTGAAACAAAAAGAATGATTACAGTGCATGAAATTGGCAAAAAGAAAGTTGTGTTTGTCAAAGGAGCTCCAGATATGATTCTTGAATCCTGCGAAAGAATCTTAATTAATAGTGAAATAAAACGATTAACAGGCCATGAAAAGAAAAAAATCCTTGAAATAAATGAAAAATTTGCTTCTGAAGCATTAAGAGTGCTTGGATTTGCATACAAGCCATTAGAAGGGCATATGAAAAAGCAAGACTATGACACAAATTTGGTTTTTGTTGGTTTGCAGGGAATGATTGATCCTCCAAGAGAAGAATGCAAGGAGGCAGTTGCCAAATGTAAGACTGCAGGAATAAAGCCAGTGATGATAACCGGAGATCATATTACAACTGCAATTGCAATTGCCCGAGAACTTGGCATTGAAGGAAAAGCAGTTCTTGGAGCAGACTTGGAAAAAATTGATCTTGACAAAGAAGTTGAGGACATTGCAGTTTATGCAAGAGTAAATCCTGAAGACAAATTAAAGATTGTTGCTGCATTCCAAAAGAAAGGCCATGTTGTTGCAATGACGGGTGATGGAGTGAATGATGCTCCTGCAATCAAAAAAGCAGATATGGGAATCTCAATGGGCATCACAGGAACAGATGTGGCAAAAGAGGCATCTTCAATGGTCCTAACAGATGATAACTTTGCTTCTATTGTAAACGCAGTTGAAGAAGGAAGGGCAATTTATGACAACATAAAAAAGTATGTCAATTATTTGCTTAGTTCAAATATTGCTGAAGTATTGATTATTTTCCTTGCCATCATGATTGGACTTCCACTGCCGCTTATTGCATTGCAGATTCTTTGGATAAATTTAGTAACTGATGGTCCTCCAGCAATTGCATTAGGTGTTGATCCTGCTGTTCCAGGAATAATGAACAGAAAGCCAAGACCAAAAAAAGAAAACATCATTACAAAATGGACAGCTACTTACATGTTAACGATTGCAACTATAATGACCATTGGCACACTTGGAATATTCTGGTGGGCTCTTTCGAGCAATGGATGGAGCTTTGGAGAATTGCCAGAAAGGAACAGCCATGAATATATTTATGCAACAACAGTTGCCTTTACAACACTCGTATTATTCCAGCTTGTCAACGTATTTAACTCAAGATCTGAAGAAGAGTCTCTTTTCAAAACAGGAATTTTTTCAAATATCTGGCTCTGGATATCAGTTATATTTTCCGCAGGACTACAAATAGCAGTTATTTATGTTCCTTCTCTTATTCAATTGTTTAGAACCACTCCTCTTGGATTGACTGAGTGGCTAATCATAATTCCTGTGACATTAACTGTTTTTGCAGGAGCAGAAATCTTAAAATTCCTCCACAATAGAGACCACAAACAACACGAGAATATTTAAATCATTCTTAGTTATCCTTTATCATGGACCAATTTGTACAAGCATGCAGAGAAATAGTTGAAGAAATAAAGAAGAACAACATCAAAGATCTTGACAGATTAAATCCCATTAAAAATCGCGTTGTAAAAAAATATAAGCTGCCAGACTATCCAACAAATGTTGATTTAATTGCAGTTGCCACAAAAGAGGAAAGAGAAAAATACAAAAATATCCTTACATTAAAGCCAGTGAGAAATATTTCTGGAGTAAATGTGATTGCAGTGATGTCAAAGCCTGCGCGCTGTCCTCATGGAACATGCACTTATTGCCCTGGCGGGCCAAAATCCTTCTATGGCAATGTTCCTCAGTCATATACAGGCCATGAGCCATCAACAATGAGGGCAATTAGAGCAAACTATGATTCTTATTACATTGTTTTTGGGCGATTGGAGCAATACATTGCAATAAACAAACTTCCTCAAAAAATAGAAGTAATTGTACAGGGGGGCACATTCCCTTTTTTCCCTAAAGAATACCAAGAAGAGTTTATTGGCTACATCTACAAAGCAATGAATGATTTTTCAGATTATTTTTTTGAGGAAGGAGAACTACTTGTTGAAAAATTCAACCAATTTTTTGAATTGCCTGGAAGCATCTATGACAAAGACAGAGTATCAAGAATAAGGGAAAAGATTGAAAGAATAAAAGGAACTCTTGATTTTGAAGCAGAAAAGCAAAGAAACGAATCTTCTCTAATAAAATGCGTCGGATTGACAATAGAAACCAAGCCGGACTGGGGTTTGTTAGAGCACGGCAATCTAATGCTTCATCTTGGAGCAACAAGAGTAGAGTTGGGAGTGCAGTCTGTATATGATGATATCTTGAAAGCAACCCACCGTGGCCATGGAATAAAAGAAACAATCCAAAGCTTTCAAGAATTAAGAGATATTTGTTTTAAAATTAATGCACACTATATGCCAGGATTAATTGAAGATCGCGAGAAAGACTTTGAAGGCATGAAACAACTTTTTTCAGATCCAAATTATCGTCCAGATATGTTAAAAATATATCCTTGTATGGTGATGCCTGGCACTGCTCTTTATCAGCAATGGAAGAAAGGCAAATTTAATCCAATTACAACAGAAGAAGCAGCTGACATGATCGCTCGCTTCAAGCAATTTGTTCCAAAGTACTGCAGGATCATGAGAGTACAAAGAGACATTCCTACGAATGTAACAGCTGCCGGTGTTGACAGAACAAATTTGCGCCATTATGTTGAAGAAAAGCTAAAAAAATATGGCATAAAATGTAACTGCATCCGTTGCAGGGAGCCAATGGGAAGAAAAGTAAATATTGACGATGTAAAAATTCTTGTTGAAGAGTATGAGGCATCAAAAGGAAAGGAATTTTTTATTTCTGCTGAAGACACGAAGCAAAATATTTTGGTCGGATTCTGCAGATTGCGCTTTCCATACAAAATTTTGAGGCCAGAAATAACAGAAAAAAGTGGATTGATAAGAGAGCTCCATGTTTATGGAGAAGCTGTTCCTCTAAAAAAGCAAGGAGAAACGCAACACCGCGGCTTTGGCACAAAATTAATGCAAAAAGCAGAGGAAATTGCAAAAGACAATGGCAAAAACAAGATGATTGTTATTTCTGGAATAGGAGTAAGAAAATATTACGAAGAACAACATGGCTATAATCTTGAAGGCCTTTATATGAATAAAAATATCTAGTTGGTTGCTATTATTTTTATTCCTTCTTTTTCCAAATCTCTTGACTTTACCAGTCATTAAACGGAATAAACATGATCTGGATATGCTATCCATCTTTGCCTGGCGCGTTTAACTGCATGGCTCTTGACAAAAATAGGCTTGCCTGCAAAGTAGGCTTCCATGTAGATACATGTATATCCAAATGTATAAATGTTTCGTTAAAAATGAAGCAATACTTAAATAAAGCAAGTAAATCTTGGTGTTATGCTAAAGCCAATTCCTGATGCAGACAAAATAAAAATTAAAGAAGAGTTTATTTCCCACTACAAAAAGTTCTGTCCAAATTATGATGAATTCATGAAGTACTCGCTTTCATTTTTGAGAAGATCATTTAGAGTAAATACATTGAAGATTGATATTGCAAGATGCAGAAAGCGTTTAGAAAAGCAAGGTTGGATTCTTGAACAAATTCCGTGGTGCAAAGAGGGCTTTTGGGTTGACCATATAGAAGGAAGAAGAGACATTGGCAATACAATCGAACATGCACTTGGCTACATTTATGTCCAAGAAGCTGCATCAATGATCCCTCCGATTGCATTAAATCCAAAAGAAGGTGAAATTATTCTTGATATGTGTGCAGCTCCTGGCTCAAAGACAACTCAAATGGCTGCAATGATGAAAAACAAAGGAATGATAGTTGCAAATGATCTTAATGCAGACAGAATTAAAGCTCTCGGAATAAACATCCAAAGAACTGGAGCAATGAATGTAATGACAACTATAATGCGTGGCCAAGGCTTCAAGAATCATTCATTTGATAAAATTCTCCTTGATGCTCCTTGTTCTGGAACTGGAACAATTCGCTCTTCACTTGGGACATTAAAGATGTGGAATTTAACTGGTATCAGACGACTGACTGGCTTTCAAAGACAATTGCTTGATACTTCATTTGCAAATCTTAAAGAGGGAGGAGAAATCGTTTATTCCACTTGCTCTGTAGAACCATTAGAAAATGAAATCGTCATTGACAGTTTTATCAAAAACAACAAAAAAGAAGTTT